>NZ_CAMHZL010000006.1:0-105909 GCF_946190155.1 Streptococcus mitis | reverse complement strand
GCTACTTGCTGACAAATAGTGGAGCCATGGCTGAAAACAAATGGGTTCTCATTGATAAACATTGGTACTTCGCTAATTCTTCTGGAAAAATTTCTCAAAATAAATGGGAAAAAATTGGTGGGTCTTGGTATTACTTCGACAAAGATGGAATCATGCTCAGTAATACAACCATTAACAGCTACTTGCTGACAAATAGTGGAGCCATGGCTGAAAACAAATGGGTTCTCATTGATAAACATTGGTACTTCGCTAATTCTTCTGGAAAAATTTCTCAGAATAAATGGGAGAAAATTAATGGAGTTTGGTACTATTTTGACAAAATAGGTATTATGTCTAGTAACCAATGGCAAGGTAATTATTATTTAAAATCAAGTGGAGCCATGGCTGATAATGAATGGATATTTGATAAAAACTATAACAGCTGGTTCTTTTTGAAGCGTGGTGGAATGTATGCATCAAAAGAATGGATTGGAGCTTACTATCTCAAAGCTGGTGGTTATATGGCTAAAAAAGAGTGGATTTACGACGACACTTATAAGGCTCACTACTACTTAGATGATAATGGACATTATGTTTCCGGAACTTACAAAATTGACGGTAAAGACCATCTATTCCACAAAAATGGTCAATGGATTTCTGAGGTCTCAAAAGAAGTTGGTTTTGTAAAAGGCCAATACAGTAAAACCATCTTTTTAGATCCAGGACATGGTGGAAGAGACTCAGGTGCATACTATTACAATGTTGCTGAAAAAGACCTCAACATGCAGGTGTATCGTAAATTACGCAAAAAATTAGAAGAACTTGGCTACAAAGTTCTTACTTCACGTGATAGTGATATTGATGTAGATTTTGTTACAGAACGTTCTCGTATGGTTAACAAGACTAACTCTGATATCTTTATTAGTATTCATTTCAATGCGACTGGTAGCCCGTACTCTAGAGCTAGCGGTATTCAAACCTATTCCTATAGTGATGATCCTGATTATCCAAGTAAAATCAACCCATACTGGCATAACCATCCTGACCGTATGAGTGAGAGCAAGCGCCTCGCAGCAGCTATCCATTCTTCATTGTTATCTGAAACTGGTGCTAAAGATGCTGGTTTATTGGAAAGAAGCTTTGCCGTTCTTCGAGAAACCGCTAAACCAGCCGTCCTCCTAGAGCTAGGTTATATAGATAATTTCGCTGAAAATCAACAGATTCGAGATAGCCACTATCAAGATAAGCTTGTAGCAGGTATCGTGAAAGGAATTCAAAAATATTACGCTGGTAAGTAAAAAAGGGTCTCGAGAAATCTCGAGGCCTTTTCTATTTGTCTTCTTTTGTATCTTTATCAGGAAAGAGGTATCCAATACCAATGCAAGCTAGTACGCCCGCTCCAATTACCAAGCCACTTGAAATTGGCAAAAGGTCTAAAATTGCATTTGCAATGATAAAAGCAATAATTAAACACATCAGACTAGCCTTGTAGTCTTTTTTCAAAAAATTCTCTAGAGTGAAAAAGAGGAACAGTCCTACCGGAATCAGTGACCAGAGGTTGACATCCAAACTTGGCCATCCAACAGAACCAAAATACAATACTGTCGCTGCTACTACTAAAAATCCAATACCTAATAATTTTTTCATTTTTATCTCCAATTTCTTTTTTAGGAACTTGAGTTATCTGATATCGACCCTTCACGTCCCTTACAAAAATCATTATAGCAGAGGTCAGTGTCAAGAACAAGTGCCTTTGCCTATCTGGTCTATATATCAGTCTAAGTGGTTGAAGTGTTAAGATAAAAGAAAAGAAGCCCTAATGAGCTTCTTCATTCTAGCGATTGCAACAGTATTTCTGAACTAAAACAATCGAAAGTTAGATTCTAAACGAGTTTTCTCTAGTTATTATTTTTCTTTTCCTTAGATTCTAGAGAAGTTTTGATTGCTTCGCGTTCAGCCTGTAGTTGAGCTAAATTCTTCTCCTCTTCCTCAAGTTTACTAGTATCTGGTTTTACACGATAATAAACATCTTCTGGTCTCGACAACATCGCTTCATACTGCTGTCCTGCAAACAGTCTCTCCTCGTCATGATTGCTTTTATCTGTCAGTTTTCCATCATCACCAGGTTGCATGACAACTCCACTTGGTACGGCAACTACCACAAATCCTCCTGCGACAGAACCTTTAGTGTGTGCACTTAGACTTTCAACTTCTTTAAAGTTGGAATCTGAACTTCGATTTTTCAGATGAGAGTAACTATTGTCCAATTCAACAGTATATTCAAATTTTTGACCATCTCTAAAGCTAGTTATATAAATTTCACCAGACTCATTAATGACATATTCATTGCCCGACGGTGTACGCCATGTGCCTTTCAAACTAGATAAATCATTATTTCTTAATGCTTCAATATCCAGTTTCGGAACTGCAGTTTCTTCTTTTAGCTTGTCAACTACCTTCTCTGACTCAGAGACCTTGCTATCTAAACTGGTTAGCTGTTCCTTGAGTTTTTGAATCTCCTCTTCTTTCTTCTTCTCATTCTCAGACGCTTTCGAAGTATCTATCGCTTCTTTACTTGTGTTCTCTTTTTTAGCAACTGAAGAAATGGCTTCATTTGACTCTTTCTTTGCGTTAGGTGAGAATAATAAGAGGCTTGCTAGGATTGCAACAACCAAGAGACTAATGGCAATGCCAATATAGACTTTTATTTTAAAAAACTTACCTCTAATCTTAGATGGAGAAGAGCCTCTCACTCCCTTCGAGACAGTTGTCTTAGGATCATTTGTCTCTTCATAATTTTTCTTAGTCATAGTATTTCTCCCATTTTTCACTATATTTTACCTATATCTTAAGCAAATTCACAAGATTTGTCAGTATCCATGAATGGATGGATTTTCAAAAGAAAACCAATCAACTAATCCTTAAATATTGGCATCAATAGAATCATCCATTAAACTCTATATCGAATTTATTAATATAAATTATACCATAATTTTTAAGAATTTTATATATTTTTATAGTCTAACTATGATAATCAAAGGTAGCTATTCTTTCGTATTATTCACTTATATTTATAAAAATTATAATAGGCGTATTTACTTATCATATTGCATATAGACTATACTTAAAATAAATAACCAAAAAGTGATTAAATCAAGATATTATTTCACGCTTGTTAGGATTCAATTTGAGAAAATTAGTCTGTACTTCATCAAATAAATCTTGAGTTTTTACTACAATTGTAAAAGCACAATTTTAAATATATAGTTCGATACTGTATTTTGTGAAATTGGTAAAATTCAAAAAATCTTCCTATCTGTAATAAGAAGATTTTTTTGTTATCTAAATTAAGTTCATTAATACATTCTAAAAGAGTATAATTATCAATGTAAACTTAAGAATTAAGTATTAAATAGTAATTGTCAGCAAACTGTTTAACCATCACAGTACCTAATCTCAACACATAAACATTTTTTCTATAGATTTTGTCTTAATCTTGATCTTTTTTCTTCAATCCAAGAAGTGCTCCTACTATAAACAATATTCCAGCAATAAATGGTGTAAGAACTGCTCTAACTGTTCCGGTTTTTGGCAACCTGTCATAATGGTTAGTATCCGACTTACTATCAATGTTAGTATGTTTATTAGCTATGTTCGCTTGTTCATTAAGATGGACTTCCTTATTATTTTCAAAGTTATTATCAAGAACTGTAGCTTTGACACCCTTAGTTGAATCAGATTTTTGTGAATGATTTGCTCTTTGTAAGTCCTCTTTTCTATGACTTTGATTTAATTGACTAGGATTTGCCTGTGTGTTGTCTTTCTTTTTGGATACATCAAAAGTAGGTTTATTTTCCTCCTCCTTTTTCTCCTCTATTTTCTTGAATACAGGTTTTATAAGGGTATCTTTTGATAAATTAAGAACATAGCCAGTGTCTTTTTTCCCTTCGAAACCAGCAATTTCCCAACCATCAAATTGATAGCCTTTTTCTAATTCCCCCTTATAGACAGGTAAAATGAAATCTTCTTCCGACACTATCGTTGAACTCATTTCTTTTCCATTTTGAATGGTCACAGTTACCATCTGAGGTTTTAATTCACTTACCTCTCCCGTATCTTTGTTTAAAATGAATTCTTTTACGGTTGTATTTCTTGCAAAATCTTTTACAACTATCTTAATGTTTAGTGTCTTATCTGCTATTTGTTTAATATCAGCAAATGATTTATATTCTTTTCCATTTACATAAATATGTTGTTCTTGAATCTCACCATCGAATCCATTATTTCTTTTATCATTGATATTAAAGACTACAGATTTTCCATTAGCATATTCGATACTAGTATTTCCCTTAGGATCAATCTTTACTTCTGGTTTAACATTATCATATAAAAATTGATAGTGTACTCCAACCGCTTTCGCATTCAAATCACTATAGCCAGTTTGAAGATAAACATTTCCATCCATATCTGTTACCTTATCTGGAAATCCATTTGCTTTATAGTCTTTCATCCCCCAGTCCATGATGTCACCGTCTTTAACATTAAGCTTAATGTTAAAATCTCTAGTGTTATCAATGTGTAAATCTCCATAGATTAAATAATTATCTACAACTGATTCATTAACTCTCAACTCCCAGTTGAAACCACCCTTATCAGAAATCTTACCTCTTAAATAAAATTCTGGATTTCGTACATAAATTTTATTAGATTTAGATGGATTAAAGTAGTTCTTGTCCATTGAAAGATTTACTGGTTTTGCATCAATAAATAACGTAGAGCCATCTTCTTTTATAGCTTCTACATTGGACATATCCTCTCCTGTGTACTCTTTACCATCCTTACCAAATAATACAAGTTTAGAAGAATCTGTCACAAGATTTCCATCTTTATCGATTGCTTCCCCTTTATCATTCATTTTAAATGTAAACACTTGATACCTTACAATGTTAAAGCCGTCCAAAGCCGACATTAATACGGATTGAGTACTTCTTCCATCTTCAACATTTCTACTATCAGCATAAATTATTTTTTCTGATAAGACTCTTAGATTAGGATTGGCCTTTTGGATTTTTGCTATATCTTCCTTGTCATAGACTCCATTCCCTTCTAACATATCCGTTTTTCCAGGATTATAGGTAGTCACTTTTAGTGCATAGCCTTTTCTTAGAATGATGTTATCTTTTAATAGATATTGTTGTTTTTCTGAATCAGCATAGATTTTACCAGATTCCATGTCCGTTAAATTGTTTGGTTTGTTTTTCGAAAGATCTCCTTCTCCTAATTCTATGACATTCCCATAACTTGATGCATACGGATATTCTGCTTTAGTTTCCTTATTTTTTTCAGGCATTCTAATTTTAGTTTCAGCTTTTATCTGATCATCATCTTTAACAAAGAATCTCATATCTCCTGCAAAAGCTAACCCATCCACAATATCATTAACATTAGCGTATAAATCAAATGTCATCGTTTTTGAATGCGAATCATACTTGGTCGTTTTGATTTCTATCGATTTATAGTTATTTCCATAATATACCTTGGCATTTTTAGAAACATTACTTATCTTTCCAAGAATTTCAAAGTGTCCATCTTTAGACGGGCTTAGAACACCATAAATTTTTGATTTTATTTCGTCAAGTTTTTCAGTTTCATATTCTAAGGCACTACCATCGTCATAAGCAATGATATTTCCCTTATCATCGTATTTATAATCGTATTCTTCTGTCCTCTTACCAGTTTCACTTGTAAAGTCATCAACTTCTCTAAATTTCTTTTTAATGAGTTTTTTCAAGTCTTTACTTTCAAACTCTCTAATTGTTGAAATCGTTTTATTGATAGTAAAGCTAGATTTTTCTTCGATAGATTCTTCATTTTCTTGATGATGTTCTACTTCAGTTGTATCTTTTTTAAGACTATCCTCTTTTCTATTTTCTAAATTTTTAAATTTAGATTCGGAAATCTCGCCAAGTTTTTGGTATTTAGATGAATCCTGATCAGGATCTACTAGATAATAGGAAATCATCCCCTTTTCATCAGCATGATCAGCAAATTTAATTCTATGAATCTTTGTAAAATTACTAGAGCCATCTAGTGCAATGACTTCAATGATTTTTCCTCTTAAATCTCCTGCGCCTTTAATTTCATAAATGGTATTTCCATCTTTGTCAAGTTTCCTATTTCTTCCTTGACCCTCACCTGCATAAGTTACTTCAAGATTTTTTTCAACCTCTCCATCTTCATTAACCAGAGCAGCTCCAGCATACCAAACTTCGTTGGCAATCTCGTCAAATTTTTCAGGATGTTCTTTCTGATCTCTCGCAAATAAAGTTTCATTCTTGTATTGCTCTTTTACCTTGTGATAAGTATCCTTTGTGATCAGCTTAATTTTTTCAGGATTTGAAAAATCAATCGAAACAATCTTAGGGGCTGTGTTATCAATTTTTACAGGAATATAGGAAACCTGCCATGGATAATCTTTAGTTAATCTATATTTAAATTTATAGAAATATTGACCTTCTGCAATTGGTTCAAATTGACCTCTTATCTTAGTAGCAGGATCTTTGGTATCCTTGCTTTCTGGTGCATTTTCTTCTCTACCTCTAGGGTTATAAATGAGTCCATCCCATTTCAAGTCACCCCAAACTTTTAGTTTAGAAGATTTGATTCCCTTTGCATCATTTCTTTTAGAGTTTAAAATTCCTTTAATAAAGTGTTCTCTCGAAATGACTTTTAAGTCGATTTGATTTTCTCCCTCTTTATTTGTATTTACTATTGAAATCAATCCTTCTTCTGCACTTCTTAATACAAGTGGAGAAGGTGTTAATCCTCTCTCAAGTTGAGCATCTTGAGGATTTCCATTTGAATCTAAAGGATAAATTTTAGCAATCTTAGAACCACTTGATGATGGTGCGTTGATCCCTTCGTTATTGAAAGCAAATAATTCTGGATTTTGATCTAGGGATGTTGTATTTTTATCTTTTCTATTTTGTATAACTCCTGCTGGATTAAATTTATCTATACCATGTTCTCCACCAATCCCCTTATTTAATGTTCCTGGAATTTTCGGTTTACCATCATCATCATAACCTTCCATTGTTTTTGATTTTGACCCTTCTTCCCAGGCCCATTTATCAAGGATTGGTTCATGGTTCCAATTCCCAGCAAATCCCATTAGAGGCATCGATAAAGAAGGTTGGAAATTTGTTTTCTTCCCATTGGAGTTTAGAGCTTCCATTTCTTCCACTGATTCAAAATGAATAAATGATTCTACAAATTTATTTTTGTTTTTGGCCTCCCCAACATTTATAACCGCATTTAAATCAAAGCTAGAATTTGGTCCTATAGTGAAAGTGTCATGCTCAAATGTGATATTTGCTCCTTTGACTTTTTCTGGGTGAATTTCTGGAACAATTTGCTTCCCATCTGGAGATTTTTCGTCTTTGTATGTTTCATCCAGTTTGAGTCTGTCAGTTAGAGCATCTGTAGTTACGGTTGATGCTGAAACTTTAAAGGTCAAAGGTCTGTTTGATGTATTGTGAAGCTTAATTGTAAAATATTTTTTATCTCCTTTTATTTCTTTAAGGGAAATAGAACCATAAGAGTTTACCAAGCCTTTAGAATCCGTGTTTTTAAAAGTCGCTACGACTTCATTTCTCAAAGCATTGGCAACATTAATTAGCCCTGCCCCCTGTTGTCTAGGTGATGCAAAGTATTGACTTTTTTCTTTCCAAGACGTTGCATCCATCATAGGACGTGCAGTATTTTGTAGGGCTATTTTTGTAAGACTTGTAAGATCTATTTTGTCATCTCCCTTAAGATTTTTCAATACAGGTCTTTCAAGCATTTCCTTTAACTTTGGCCTAATCAAAACAGTAGAAGCTGCTACGATTGGAGTTGCCATACTAGTTCCTGACATATAGCCATAAGTTGATTTCCCATTAATGACATTGAGAGTGGATTTAATGTTTTTACCTGGTGCTGAGACATCAGGTTTTAAAAGTAAATCTGTTCTCGGTCCCCAAGATGTGGACCCTGCTGGAACTATGATATCTTCTTTATACAGTTCTTTGTCGGTGTCAGGTGCAAACTTAAAGTCAATTTCTTTTTCGTCACCTACATTCGGTTTATTAGAATTATAGCTTGCCATATCAATTGGATAGTATTGCTCCAATTTATCTTTAAAATCTTCTTTATTATTTCTTTTGACTTTAGTTTTTTTATCAGGGTTAATCATGTTCCATAACTTTACACCATCATCTCCTGAAATTGAGAAAACTTGACTAGTAGTTCCTTCATCCTCCTCATATCCCATAGCTGGGAGCTCTGTCCAATTATCTCTATTGTAGTAATTTACAGTATTTACAACCATAATGGCGCGTGCACCCTTATCCGTTGCTCGTTTAAAAGCATTTTTTAAATCCTTTGTATAAATTCTATCCATTACTGCAATTTTGCCCTTAAGATCCAATCCTATCAAATCTTGATCTTGACCTTTGCCTATATATACGAATTTCAATTTATCAGGAGCTTTTGAACCATCTTCGTTTGTTATGATTTTATTCTTATCGAAAAAGGCCCCTATATTTCTGTATTTAAAACTTTCTCCTCCAATCTTAACTTTATCAAACTCAACTGTTTGATTTTTAGCAGAAGCAACTGCTATCGCATCTTCATGTGCTGCAGTTCGTGTTACATTTCCAGTGTCGGTCATTTTCAGATTATTATTGGCCACTAAATCCCATGAAGAACTTGAAGCAGAAGTTGCATAGTTACCTGTAGCTACGACCATTGGAATGCCTGCTTTTCTTAACGCTCTAATAGCTTGCCAATATTTCTCACCTACAAGACCTGTTCCTGTAAAGCCAGATGATACCGAAACAACATCAACGTTGTGTTTGATAGAATCTTCAATAGCATGAAACATTGTTTCATCCCCTGCGAAGCCAGATCCTGCGTCAGAGTACATTTTATAAGAGAAGATCTGTGCATTAGGCGCAATTCCATCTATTCCGTTAAAGTTTTTGATATCTTTTTCAGTATCATTTCCCGCAAGAATCCCTGCAATATGCATCCCATGTGGATCAAAATAATCGCTTCCATCATCAGCTTTTTCTACAGTAATTTTACCACCATTATAGTAATTGAAAGCATGAGGAATTTTATCACTCAACCAGAAATTTTTATCCGTACCTTTTAAGTCTTCTTTTTTAAATCTCATTGAGCCTTTAGCATCATCATCGATTCTCATAGCTTTATGTCTATAATCAGTCCCAGTATCAATGTTTGAAATGACCATACCCCGACCATCAAAGTTTTTCCCAAATGGAGCATTGATAGATTTTAGGTAATCGATTGCCTCTTCAACTCCAATTTCTTTTCTAGCATGATTCATCATTGGCTGGACTTTTTGTGACCGTTCAACCGATGAGATACCTTCTATTAGTTTAATTTTGTCCAGATTATCTTTGGTTGTTTCAATAGCGCTACCGTTAAAAATTCTATCATAAGTATATAAGACTTTTGTATTCTTAAGATTTGATAGTTCCTTGATTGCTTTTTCTCCAGATTCTTTATCTTTAAATTCAGCAATATAGACAAGTCTATCTTCTTTTTTGGGACTTTCCGTGTCTTTACTTGCAGATGGGGCTGCGTTATCTCCTTTGTATTGATTGGAATCTTCTTTTTTGATTGTTGCTTTTTCATTGTTAGTTTTATTGTCTATCACAGATTCTTTACTAACAACTTCTTTTTCCTCAATAACTGTTGTTTTCTTCTCTTCAGTATCCTTTGAAGTTTCTATAGCATTATGAATATCTTCATGTTTTTCTTTGTTTTCGTTTTGTTTACCTACTACTACTTTTTCTTTATCAGAGATACTTAAAGCATCTTCAGAACTAGATGTATCTGCTAAGACTACCTCATTAGGGACATATGCTGCTAAAATAACTGCAGCTGTGGTTAATGACAATACTGTACTTTTTTTCATTTTAATTCCTTACATATTTATTTAACTTCCAATAGATAGAAAACTTTAACTTTGCTAGCCTTTGTTATAAAAAGTTTTACTAAGTATTATCTAGGAAATAGAGTGGTACATTTATATATAATTGTTAGCTCTCTGAAAAATAGTATATCAATTAAAAAAATTTAAGTCAAGAAAAATTAAGGGATATTAATTTTATTTTTAATATGTGTTAAAAAAGATATAAAAATTTCGTACTTAACTGAGATACATTATCAGCACATTCACACCATCAAAAATAGTAGCAATCAAGTTGAAGCACTACTAGAATCACAAAAATAGACATAATTGATGCAATAACAATGCTATTTAACAACATAAATAACCGATAAGAACTAGGCTTAACGGTTATTTTCTACATATCTAATTTTGCAAATCTTCAGTCATATATTCACCTGTGACCTAGGCTTTACAAGTGCCTTGCTCTAGCAACTGAGCTAAATCGGCGATTACACTTACAGTATAGCACTCTAAGAATAGGTGTCAAGAAATTTTCATCTCCCTTGAATTGTCAAATTAAGTGCACCTTTCTTAGATATTTACAAATGATTTCATTTCTAAACTAATCCATCGCTATCAGGGTGCTTCTTTATATAAATAGCTGCATAAATCGCATCTACCATAACAGCTGGTAGCGTCAAGGTCAACAAAATTCCCAATAAAACACCAAAAACAATCTGAATATAGCCTGTTAGGAGAGAGGGAATGATTGTTGCCCCAGCAAAAGCTATAGCAACATTATTCCACCATGTTTTCTTTCTATCTTCCTCTTTTACTTGATTAAAAGCCCAGACTTTCCCCTGATTCTTTGGAATATAGTACCAAGCATAGAGGCCACAAGCAAAGATAAAAAGAAACATCATCAATATTACATAAAATGGAGTGAGAGGGGATTGATATATCTCCTTAGCTCCTATAGAACTACCGTCTGAAATAACTATTAGTAAACAAATAAAATTTGTAACTATCACTAAGCTTAACACTGTAAGGGCTATCAAATAATATGTTAAAGTCTTCCAGGCATTTACCAAATAGGGAATAAAGGAAATGATAACACCAAGTATATTCACAACACCGCAAAACAAAGAAAGTCCTTTAAAGATGCCTAGATTGTCTTCATAAGTTCCACCCACATACAGAAAACCAGTTAATGCTAAAGCAATCCATGGATATACCTAAACTGACACCCTGTGTGACCAAAGGACCATGGTATCTTTCTCTTTCTATATCAGTAATCTTTGCTTTATTTTTTCTATTTTTCTTTACCATCAACTCCACTCCTATCGTTTGCAAGCCTTGACCAATTTCATATATATTTTATGAAGACATCCTTAGCTGCATCCGTTACAGAGAAAGGATAACTCTTAAAATAAACTGGGACATCTATAAAACATTTCCAGCATATCCTCTATAAGCTCCTAACATGAAGGATATACTTTTTGACAAATATATTCGTCTGATACATTTCCCAACCCACTCAATACATGCAGTGACTAAATTTTAATTCCACATTTACCATCCAAATATTTCTTCAATAGACTGAATACCTGAAAAAGTCTCTTTTAACACACCTACTTTTATATCTGTATAGACTTTCCCATCAGAGATTGTGGTGAAAAAGAAGGGAGGGGTCAACTCACAATGTCCCTGATAATAGATATAACCCGCTAAGAAGCTTATCCCCTCTTTCACTGACTCATCATCTGGTTCTAAAATTCTAGTTGAAACAGTATTTAAAACTTGAAACAGACTGTGATACAAAAAGTCTTCTGGCAAAGCATCTTCAATATACTCTTCTTCTACTGGGATAAACAGTTCCATCAACACATCTTGATTTTCTTCTAACTTGGAATTAATCGTATAAAAGAAAGGTCCTCGAAGCGTATATCCTGCTTTTCTTACTTCTTCTAAAAAAGCGTTATAAGTGTCCGGCATCTCTTCTTGCGATACTGTATAATACCTTGAGATAACATTTCTATATTGTATATCTTGGTATTCTCCCACGTTTTTAAATATCATCTGAGATCTCCTTAATTGGGATATTCATTTCAACAAAGTGCTGTCCAAATATTGGGAAAATAGACAGAAAAACTGTATCTCCCAGCATTTCTAATCCCTCATCATGAATATACTGCTTCATTTCTTCAATTTTTGGAAGGAAATGTTCATCAAATGGAGTTACCTCAGAGACACACTGCTTAATTGTAAAATGTTCTAGATATTGAAATTCATCATTTCCTTCAATTGGAATGTTTGTCGGAATATAGACCTTAAACGAGGCTTCTCCTGGCTTTCCAAAAGTGCTCAAACATGTTTCAATCGTTGTCGGACCATTTTTATAGACCCCTGTTTCAAATAATAATTTTTCACAACTTTCAATCAAATCTAGAAAAGATTCCATAGGAACTTTTTTCTCTGTATAAGCAATATTGCTGATATCTATTCTAATTAATTTCATTTTATTTCTCCTCTATAAATAAAGTTTTTCGTGCTTTTCTTTTTCCAACCGTTGAATACTCGTGCGTACTCAAGCCAATATAACGGAAGGCATGAAATACCTAATCCTACAATACTAGTAGCAATATATTCCACTGGCAACATAAATAAACGGGCTATAATTGCTAAAATTGCTGCTAATGAAGCAACAATAAGTGGAGGAATGTGTAAGATTGTCTTCCTGAACTCTCCAGATGGTAAGGTCTTAGCTTTAGGGACGATTAACAACTGGTAAATAAAGGTGAGTAGCTGAAAAATAAGGCTCAATCCAATTAACTTCATGAAAATAGACCAGTAGTCATCTCCTAAAAATATAGAACTTCCAAAAAGTAATTCTACATGAGAAATAAGCACAGAACTAGCTGGCACCAATTGCAAAATTTTTGTTTTGGAAAACTTTTGGAATAGCAAGAATATGAACACTAGTAGCACTATATGATAAATAGTAAAACGAAAAACTATCATACTCATATCATGCGACTCCTCTTTGATAAAAAAAGAACCTATAAATATCAGTAAAGAAAATATTACTTCAATTGCAACAGACCGTAGAAAGTCAGAGTTCTTTATAGGACTAGTATCTACAACTGCCATATTTAAAAATTCATAGTACTTTTCTCTCATCCTTTCATCCTATCCTCCTATCATGAGCTGTGCTATTACTAGCCATTCTAATTAATTTTATTTTATTTCTCCTCTAAAAATAATGTTATTAGTGCTTTTCTTTTTCCATCCTGTGAATACTTGAGTATAACCGAGAATAAAGAACGAGTTCCATGAAATAATCATCCCTACCAATCCGATGATAACATAGATTCCAGATAACATAAAGAATCGTGTTATTAGTACTATTGCTGCTGACATTATTGTTACAATAAGGGTTGGTAAGTGTAACAAATTCTTCTTATGCTCAGTATCTGGCATTTGTTTTACTTTTGAAACAATTGATATTTGATAAAAAAAGTTTATCACCTGAAAAGCAACGCTCAATCCAATGAAAAGAAAGAATATCGATAAATACTGTTCCCCAAAGAATATAGAGCTCAAAAAAAGAAGTTTAAAATGAAGAAAAAGAAACGAAGTCGTCGGAACTGATTGTAATAATTTTGAAGCGGAAAATTTTTGAAACAACAAAAATACAAGCAGTACTATTACCATATGGACAATAGTAACATGAATCAAAAATATACTAAGATTATGCATTTGATTCTTTGTAAATATGGAAACAATCAGTACTACTGAAGTAAATAGAAATTCGACTAAAAATACAAGATAGAAATTCAAATTTCTCACTGGTTTATGACCTGTCATCAGTATATTCAAAAATTCATAATATCTTTCTTTCATCTTATCCTCCTAGCATGATCTATGCTATTACTAGCCATTCTCATTAATTTTATTTTATTTCTCCTCTATAAATAAAGTTATTCGTGCTTTTCTTTTTCCAACCGGTGAATACTCGTGCATACTCAAGCCAATAGTAGGGAAGACAGGCTATGCTCGCTACAACAAGGGGAGTAACTATATATATTCCTGGCAACATAAATAAACGTGCTATGATTACTACAGTTGCTGAAATCAATAGGCAAATAACAGAAGGAAGAAATAAAAGATTCTTCCTATACTCACCATGTGGTAATTTCTTAGCTTTAGGGACAATTAACAACTGGTAAACAAAGGTTAGTAACTGAAAAATAAGGCTTAGGCCAATTAAAATCGTGAAGACAGACCAATAGTTCTTCCCTAAAAATATAGATCCCCAGAAGAGAAACTCAACATGAGAAATCAAAATAGAACTGGCTGGAATCAATTGCAAGAATTTTGATTTGGAAAATTTTTGGAATAGCAAGAACATGGACACTAAAGCTACTGCATGATAAATGGTAATGTAAAAGATTATCATACTCACATCATGCATCTCACCTTTTATAAAAATAGATACTATAAATATTAGTAAAGTAAAAACAACCTCCATTGCAAAAGCCCTTATATAATCAAAACGCTTTATAGGACTAGTATCCACAACTGCCATATTCAAAAATTCAACATACTTTTCTTTCATCTTATCCTCCTACAATTCCTGCCCACCATTTTTTCAAACCTTTAGAAAATCCGGTATGTTTATCTAGTTCATTTAAACCCCAGCTAATACCTCCTCCTACAAGTGTTGTTATAGTACCTACCGCCATAACAGATGCTGTAGCAGGAAGAAAAATTGTGGCTGCAGCAACTCCACCAACAACAGCCAATGTCCCTATTCCTACATTCTTCAGAGTGTCAATTGTAACACCTCCAAATTGAGTAGCTATATACTTTCCGCTTCCAACTGTCATATTTTTACTAACAGCAATATCATGTGTTTCTCCCATTCCGTCTACAATATCCGCAACAGAAAATGCCACATTTGCAATCGCCATGCCTTTACCCAATTTGCCCATATTCTTAAAGCTATCCGATAACTTAATTCCTTCAGTAGGATGTATTGAGAATATATTTGACAAACCAGCTGTTGCTGAGGAAAGTGCACCATCTTTCCCAGCCTTAATGATATTAGGACGGAAAGGTTGCATCATATCCTCGTACTGACCTCGAATATTTGTTCCCTTATTTGTAGTAATCTTACTATAATTGTGATGTCGGTTTATACTATTACGACTGTAAAATTTATCATAGCCTAACAATTTATCTAGCTTTTGCCCAATAGGTGTTGTACCATGATGAAATATTAAATTTCCTTTATTGTCTTTTGTAATTCGAGAACCCAAATACAAAACATTAGCAACATCTAAAACGGTTGTAGTTTTACTATATAAATCGCTAATTTTGCTATATGGAGAGTCGTTAATTAACCTTAATAGTTCTGGCTTTGCCAATTCTGTTGGATAACGTTTTCCATACTCTGCAATCGCTGCGATATCATTCTCATCTAATTCGGTTTTATTTTTAATTTTATCTAAAACATTTTGATAATTTTGAACTACCTCAGAACGCTTCGTCCACTCACTATTAATATTACTAGCCCAAGGAGCTTGTCCCTCTACTTTAAAAGTTCCATCAAACTTTCCAAAGTCACTCGTAACTTGTTCGAAACCTTGGAAAACTAAGCTCTGTAAGCTTTCTGAATCCGAAAACTGACCACTAGTCGAGCTCGCAAACGACTGCAATTTTTCTAATTTCCTTTGTAACTCATCTCGCTTACTCGTCGCATTTGAGATAACTCCTCGAACATTACTTATATATATAGGATTGACGTCCTTTAGATTATATAAACTATATAAAATAGATTCATAAGTCGAAATGGTTGTATTCTTCGCTTCAATTTGCTGTTGAAGTATCTCCTCATCTAGACTTTCTCCACCGACTTGTGAATAGTAAAGAGTCGGTAGTTCACCGGCTTTTCCTCCTAGACTCTCTGAAAAGAGGATAACTCCTCTAAGTAGGGGAACCATTATATTTTCCGCATAAGACTTAGCGCTATCATAGGCTGCCCCTTTCAACTCCTCCTCTGTAATCAAATTATTAAAAGCACTAATGACATCGTTATAATAATTCACACGGCTGCTTAATACACTATTTGCTGTACTACCCTGCGAATCTGCTGAGCCTATATCTACTTTAATCCCCATTCTTCTCCTCCTTCTCCTCATTTTGTAATTCAAGACGGCGTTGTTGAAAAAGAAGTTCCTCTTTTTCGCCCTCTAGCTTGCTCATTGCTTTTTTTAATTCTTCTTTCCTCTCAGAGATAAAATCATCAAGTAGCTGTTCATTCCTTTTTAACATCTCTATATCTTCAAGACGATCCATCTCATCTTTAACGGATAACGGATAATAGCCTAATTCTCTATATGGAATGAAGTTCGTTTGACAAAGATCTAAGATCTCCGTCGCAACGGAAAGAAACTGATTTCTTTCTTCTTTTAGCTTTGATAATTTCGTTTGAATCTGTTGAACACCACATTGAATATCTTCTAATTTTCTAGTTTTTTCCATCCTCACTCCTTAAACAAATTATTTTGAGGAACAAATGACGGATTTGTGTATGGCGAAGATAGACCAGTCGTCCCCTTATTTTGACTCGACGATAAATTATTCTGCCACATTGTACTTATATTCTCATCTACTACTTCGAATTCATTTGCGACACCATGAATTAATTTTACGAATTCACTTATTTTCGATTGAATATTTTGAGCAATAGATGCCTCATTGATGATCAATTTTCTTCCTACCGTATTAGCGGTATAATAGCTTGTCTTATCTCTAGTAACTGTACCGGCAGTTGTAATGCTATTGCTTGCTGATATAATTCCAGTTGCAATAGTACTTGCCGTGCCTTTTTCACTTTTTACTTGTCCCATGTTCAATAACCTTTTCAATTATCCTTTCTACTATCAAATCGTCAAGAGACAGGGTTGAATCTTAAGTATCAAATAATATTGTTACTTATTCTTACTAATTTTGAGTTTGATGATTTCTTTCCGAGAATGTAAATAAACCTGATCGGGATCTGGAGCCACATCTCTGCTATATATTCCTTTATCTAAGAAGGTTTGATCCATTAGGCGCATACCAAAGATGACCCATTGGACATTTGTTTTGAGGTATCTTGGAATTGGGTCAACGCTTGTTCCAATATAAGTATAATCTGTACCAATAATAAACCTCATCCCTACTCGATAACCATTCTCAAACATAAATTGAAGCTGTTGAACATTTAAATCGCTTTCGGATACAAGTGCTCTCATATTTGGTATAAAAACAATCCACTCAGATGAGATTCCTTTTTCAAGACGGCGCTCTATTTCGTAGATTAGCTGATTTCCTATGTCCGATACTTCCTTTTTACTTCCAACATAGGTTTTCACCTGATTACTATATGACTCATATTCTTGGAAAGCATCAATCAACATCATATGAACGTTAGGCATTTTAAGAATAGTTCTTAATAAATGATGAGTTATATTATCAAAAGCATCTTCTGCATTTGATACATAAGCCATGTGTTTAAATTTGCTAAGAGAAATATTGACACTTCCAACCATTTCTAGCTCCAAACCGATAGGAATCTGACCATTCTCAATAGCTTCTTGTACACTAGGCAATTTCAAAAATTCTTCCACCATCAACTCCTCTGGTACCATCGGGATGGCACTTGGGCGCTGTCCTGTCCAGGCTTCTTGGAGGGAAGCCACTTCCTGACGAAGGTTATTGAGGACTTGGTTTTCGTTGTCTCCAGAGACTGGGAGTGCCAGCTGGATGACATCCACGTCTTCACGCTTCATGAGAGCCCGTCCCTTGATGTCTTCCATGGTCATGGCAAGGGGCGTAGAGCCCACAATCGTCCGCACTTCACTAGCTTCATTTTGTGGTAGGCTCAACTGGTGCTTGAAGGCAGAAATTGCCTCATTATAGGATGCTATTCTAGCTTCCCCTACCCTTAATCAACAAGAGAGCCACATCATGAGGGTGGAACTTGACGGCAAGAGACAGGATCTTTTTGTAAATAGCAGAGCAGATAAGCAAGCCAAAAATATAGAATTTTCAAGGTACTAGAAAGAAAACGTTCTCGTTCTATTATACCACAATATCAAAAAAAACCTTCCCATAGGAACAAAGCTATATTTTTGTATCATGAATTTAGATTTATAGCTACTCTAATTCATCTTACGACATAGAACAGACAAAAAAACGAGGAGTTTCTTTAATGTCAAAGCAGCTCCTCGTTTTTGATTTTTATTTAAAGTATAGTGATTTCTTAAACAATCTCTAAAAATATAGCTTATTCGAATTTTGTTACACTTTTAATGGTTTTAAAGCTTTCAGCAAAAAGACAGAATTAACATTACTACATTCAATATAGATGAACTATGATAGTTACTCCTTTGTAATTCTATTTTATCTCTTTCTTAGGAACCGTGAGTGTTTTCGTCCATTCTCTATAAATTTCTGAAAAACGTTCCTCTTCCTCATCTGAATAGCCTACAAAAACGACTTTGTCAATATTTTCATGTTGAAAGAAAAGCGTTGATTCCGTTTGAAAGCCCATTGGGTACAAAATACCCATATAATCAGCGAATGCTTTTTCTCCAGTTTCCTCGTCGTCAAAGATAACTCCACGACCAATAATCATTAATTTCTGTGTTCCTTCTTGAAGATAGACAATACTACCTAACGGTAATAATTCTTTGTTTTTATTATTCATTTTTTAATAACTCCTTGTGTTTTTTTAAATATTTTTTTCCATACCACTCTTCGACAGTTTTCCCTTCCCACTCGCGGTATTCTTCAGGATATTTCCATTTATAGTAGCCTTCTAAAAGGAAAGGAAACTCCATAAATACAATTATGGCTATTAAACCAATATTGCCCACGATCCAACATATAAAGAGGCCAAAAACAGTTATAGAAGATGAAAAATTAATAGAAAAAGCTTTGAAAATATAATTAACAATCACAGCCAAGCCCAATATACCGGCTCCATAAATAGCAATACCTTTAGCAATTTTATCTTGTAAGGTAGGTGACTTAATTTCTCCATACATTCGTTTTTTCAAACTTCTAAGCTCCGTTCTTAACATTACATAAGTCAACAATACTTGAAGCCCAAAAAGTACTAAGATCCCCCATATTGTTAATATAGGTAAACTCATTGTTATGGCCATCAAATTAAATTCAAACATAAGCCATATCATAAAAGTTATAAAATGAAAGCGATAACGATAAGGGAGGATAAACGTCCGTTTAAAAAATTTACCCATTAATACCAATAACAACCAAATTAACAAGCAAATTAAATAAAGCTCGACTGTTAGCAAAGGATACTGAGAAACCGGTAACCTTAAATCTTTAGGATCAGAATTTTGCAATGATAGGGTAAAAGCAAGGAACATGAAATTTAAACCTATCGGAAACAACAGACTAAGAATAAAAGTTTTAATACCAAACCAAAAGGAAGGTCTCCCTTTCTTAAAGGCTTTCCCAAGTTTATTATAATAATCTTGTTTCTGATACTGTAAAAACCCATCATCTAATAAATTTAAACTCTCCTCAAAACTTGCTTTAAAAATTGATTTCTTCATACTTTTCACCCAAATCCTAATGCCTTTCCAAATCCACCTATAACGTTAGATATATTTTTAACAGTGCCTTTTATACCTTTACCAACATCATCTATCATCTCTTTCGTTCCTTTAACAGGATCATCGAAAAATTTTGGCTTCCAAGCTTTTATACCTTGAATAGCTGTTCCAACAAAGAATCCGACCCCTGCTCCAGCAGGACCAAATATCGCACCTCCAATAGTTGCGCCTTCAAGAGGACCTACACTTGAAACTGCTGAAAGTGCACCTTTTCCAACAGCTTTTCCTACATCCCTGGTTTTGCTAAATTCGTCTGCTCCACTAGAAATCGCTGTAATTCCAAGATCAGCAAACGTCATTACTGTCCCCACTTTCCCCAGAACCTTAGCTACTTTTGGGAAATATTTGAGCCCTTTTCCTAATAAGCCTGTTGCCTCTTCTCCCCCTTTTATGTATTTACCAAGTTTCGCCATTCCGGCATCTCTGGCACCTTCCAATCCTTTTTTAACAATAGTTTCTACAGGACTTGCGATATCAGAAATTCCTTCGAAAGTCTTTTGTAACGTCCCTCCCTTATTACCTAACGATTCATACCATGCCATTATATTCATAACAGAACTTACGTATTTTCTACCTTTTGTTCCTTTATCAACTGAGTCAAGCAATCCTATGACGCCGTCCGATTGTAGAAAAGCCTTAGTCAAGTTTTTCGGTGTTAGTCCAAGTATTTGGGCTCCTCTCTTAAACCAGTCATTATCTGAGATTGCCTTAATTGCATCATACAAACTCATTGTATTATACTTAACACCATCATCACCAAGTACTTCAGCTAATATCTTTTCATAGAGGTGTTGCTCAATAGCATTAACTAACGTATCTGGCAACTCTTTACCTGGATACCGTTTTCTATACTCTGCAATTGCCTTTATATCATTCTCATCTAATTCGGTTTTATTTTTAATTTTATCTAAAACATTTTGATAATTTTGAACTACCTCAGAACGCTTCGTCCACTCACTATTAATATTACTAGCCCAAGGAGCTTGTCCCTCTACTTTAAAAGTTCCATCAAACTTTCCAAAGTCACTCGTAACTTGTTCGAAACCTTGGAAAACTAAGCTCTGTAAGCTTTCTGAATCCGAAAACTGACCACTAGTCGAGCTCGCAAACGACTGCAATTTTTCTAATTTCCTTTGTAACTCATCTCGCTTACTCGTCGCATTTGAGATAACTCCTCGAACATTACTTATATATATAGGATTGACGTCCTTTAGATTATATAAACTATATAAAATAGATTCATAAGTCGAAATGGTTGTATTCTTCGCTTCAATTTGCTGTTGAAGTATCTCCTCATCTAGACTTTCTCCACCGACTTGTGAATAGTAAAGAGTCGGTAGTTCACCGGCTTTTCCTCCTAGACTCTCTGAAAAGAGGATAACTCCTCTAAGTAGGGGAACCATTATATTTTCCGCATAAGACTTAGCGCTATCATAGGCTGCCCCTTTCAACTCCTCCTCTGTAATCAAATTATTAAAAGCACTAATGACATCGTTATAATAATTCACACGGCTGCTTAATACACTATTTGCTGTACTACCCTGCGAATCTGCTGAGCCTATATCTACTTTAATCCCCATTCTTCTCCTCCTTCTCCTCATTTTGTAATTCAAGACGGCGTTGTTGAAAAAGAAGTTCCTCTTTTTCGCCCTCTAGCTTGCTCATTGCTTTTTTTAATTCTTCTTTCCTCTCAGAGATAAAATCATCAAGTAGCTGTTCATTCCTTTTTAACATCTCTATATCTTCAAGACGATCCATCTCATCTTTAACGGATAACGGATAATAGCCTAATTCTCTATATGGAATGAAGTTCGTTTGACAAAGATCTAAGATCTCCGTCGCAACGGAAAGAAACTGATTTCTTTCTTCTTTTAGCTTTGATAATTTCGTTTGAATCTGTTGAACACCACATTGAATATCTTCTAATTTTCTAGTTTTTTCCATCCTCACTCCTTAAACAAATTATTTTGAGGAACAAATGACGGATTTGTGTATGGCGAAGATAGACCAGTCGTCCCCTTATTTTGACTCGACGATAAATTATTCTGCCACATTGTACTTATATTCTCATCTACTACTTCGAATTCATTTGCGACACCATGAATTAATTTTACGAATTCACTTATTTTCGATTGAATATTTTGAGCAATAGATGCCTCATTGATGATCAATTTTCTTCCTACCGTATTAGCGGTATAATAGCTTGTCTTATCTCTAGTAACTGTACCGGCAGTTGTAATGCTATTGCTTGCTGATATAATTCCAGTTGCAATAGTACTTGCCGTGCCTTTTTCACTTTTTACTTGTCCCATGTTCAATAACCTTTTCAATTATCCTTTCTACTATCAAATCGTCAAGAGACAGGGTTGAATCTTAAGTATCAAATAATATTGTTACTTATTCTTACTAATTTTGAGTTTGATGATTTCTTTCCGAGAATGTAAATAAACCTGATCGGGATCTGGAGCCACATCTCTGCTATATATTCCTTTATCTAAGAAGGTTTGATCCATTAGGCGCATACCAAAGATGACCCATTGGACATTTGTTTTGAGGTATCTTGGAATTGGGTCAACGCTTGTTCCAATATAAGTATAATCTGTACCAATAATAAACCTCATCCCTACTCGATAACCATTCTCAAACATAAATTGAAGCTGTTGAACATTTAAATCGCTTTCGGATACAAGTGCTCTCATATTTGGTATAAAAACAATCCACTCAGATGAGATTCCTTTTTCAAGACGGCGCTCTATTTCGTAGATTAGCTGATTTCCTATGTCCGATACTTCCTTTTTACTTCCAACATAGGTTTTCACCTGATTACTATATGACTCATATTCTTGGAAAGCATCAATCAACATCATATGAACGTTAGGCATTTTAAGAATAGTTCTTAATAAATGATGAGTTATATTATCAAAAGCATCTTCTGCATTTGATACATAAGCCATGTGTTTAAATTTGCTAAGAGAAATATTGACACTTCCAACCATTTCTAGCTCCAAACCGATAGGAATCTGACCATTCTCAATAGCTTCTTGTACACTAGGCAATTTCAAAAATTCTTCCACCATCAACTCCTCTGGTACCATCGGGATGGCACTTGGGCGCTGTCCTGTCCAGGCTTCTTGGAGGGAAGCCACTTCCTGACGAAGGTTATTGAGGACTTGGTTTTCGTTGTCTCCAGAGACTGGGAGTGCCAGCTGGATGACATCCACGTCTTCACGCTTCATGAGAGCCCGTCCCTTGATGTCTTCCATGGTCATGGCAAGGGGTGTAGAGCCCACAATCGTCCGCACTTCACTAGCTTCATTTTGTGGTAGGCTCAACTGGTGCTTGAAGTTCGAGTAGAGTTGGGCACGAAGGTTGGACTGGCGACCCGCTGTCATCAAGAGATGTACCCCAATGCTGAGACCTTCACGAGAGATGCGCACCAAGAGCTTGAAGAGTTCTGCCTCATAGGCTTCTTCCTTGAAAGCTTCATAGCTATCTAAGAGGATGACAATAGCCGGTTCTTCCTGACCACTAGCCTGACGATAGAGTTCCAAGGTCCCAACTCCATAGTCCGCAAGCAGTTTCTTACGGCGGTTGAGTTCTTTCTCCATGATTCGTACAAACTTAGAGATCTTCTCCGTTTGATCCAGAGGCATGATATCCGCTACCTGTGGAAGCTTGGACAATGGAGCCAAACCATTGGTCCCAAAGTCCATCAAGTACATGGTAAGGTCCTTAGGACTGAACTTACGAGCCAAGTCCATACCTGCAGACTGAAGGAAGGTTGTCTTCCCAGTGCCCGGACTTCCATAGAGAAGGACAT
Source organism: Streptococcus mitis (assembly GCF_946190155.1). GTDB lineage: Bacteria > Bacillota > Bacilli > Lactobacillales > Streptococcaceae > Streptococcus > Streptococcus mitis_CL. The sequence goes on along the minus strand of NZ_CAMHZL010000006.1, from coordinate 82,454 downwards.
GTCCGTCCTTGGCGAGATTGATAGAGACGGCTTCCTGCTTCTGAGCCTGCGGGATATCTGCCATTCCAAGTAGAATTGAGAGTGATTTCTCTTGTGCCCAGGCTATTGCTGGTTGCACTTCTTCCAGCTCCTCTAGCGCAATGCGCTCCTTAAGTGGTGGCAACCATGGCTGTGGTACTGGAGGGATCTCTTGTTCTTCACATAGGAGATGGATATTGTGCACAATAGCATCTAGCTCTGTCGGAACTTCCTTGATTTCATCGGCATCCTCTAAGCCCGATAAGTCCTCGTTTAGGATTTCATATTGCCCCAATTCATTGATCAGGTAGATAGTATGGTCTTCAATTCCCATATCATCCTTTTCTGGCTGGTAATCTGCGCCTGACCAGGCTGACTGGAAGAGTTCATAAACTTCATTATTTCCGACCTGTAGATAGGCGCGTCCCGTCTGAGTGATCTCGGCCGCATCCGGTGTATGAAGCATTTCATTGGAGTCCGAACGATCTGCTACCTTAAGGGCAATCTTAAAGCGAGAGTTGGACCAGATCTGGTCATCCACCACACCTGATGGCTTTTGAGTAGCTAGGATCAAGTGAACCCCGAGGGAACGCCCGACACGCGCAATAGATACCAACTTCTTGATAAAGTCGGGCTGGTTAACCTTGAGCTCTGCGAACTCATCTGAGATGATGAAGAGATGAGGGAGAGGTTCTGTCGCTTCTCCGTTTTTAAATTTCTTCTGGTATTGGTTGATATGGTTGACTTCGAACTCTCCAAAGAGTCGTTCACGACGATGGATCTCCGCATTAATCGAAGCCAAAGCCCGCATGGATTGGACACCATCCAAGTTGGTAATGGTTCCCAAGAGGTGGGGGAGGTTTTTAAAGAGATTGGCCATCCCACCACCCTTGTAGTCAATCAGCAAGAATGCCACATCATGAGGGTGGAAGTTGACAGCGAGGGATAGGATGTAGGATTGGATCGTTTCTGACTTCCCTGATCCAGTCGTCCCTGCGATCAAACCATGAGGTCCATGAGCTTTTTCATGTAGATTGAGCTGAACCAGGTCATCCTGACCACGCAGACCAATCGGCACAGCCAAACTCTTGTAGGGTGCGTTCTTTTTCCAACGGCTCGATACCTGCAAGTCCTCAAAGGTCTCCGCACCATACATTTCCATAAAGGTCACGGAATCTGGTATCGAACTCTTAAGATTTTGGAGGTGATTGAGCGGTGCCAAGGTACGGGCGATCCGCTCCTTATCATAATCTGTTGGGAAATGATCCAAGCGGAAGTCCGTCTCTTTCAAGACCCCTTCTTCCATGACCAGTTGGCCCGTATTTCGGTCCTTGATATTGATCACTGTCTGGATATTCTCAGACAAGGAACTCATGACATCCTCTACAAAGATGAGAGAACAGCCTAATTCCGTTGGATCTTCGGTAAAGAATTCCATGATAATATGGTCCAAAATCAGCTTCTCATCGGTTACTAGAACCACGTAATGAGGATGGAAGAGGCTGCTCTCCTTGTGGGATGCTTCTTCCTTTTGACTACGACGTAGTTTCAAGATTTGGTTCAAACTATTGAGAACCTGGTCTCGTGTCCGTTGATTGTAGACAAAACCGCGAACATTGAGTTCTTGCAGTTTGGCATGAGGTAGCCAACGCATCCAAGACCATTGTTCTTTTTCCTCTTCTGGCAAGATCGTAATAAACTGCACATCATGATAAGAATGAAAAGTCGCTAACTGCATCACCAAAAGCTGCAGTTGTTCTAGGACGAGATTTCTAGGTCCAATATAACCAACCGGTCCATGGCTAAGGTTTGCCGGAATCGGCATATCTGGAATTTTTTTGTGACGACTATAGAGAGCGTAACCCTCTTCTTCCAGAGCATCCTTCTTACCACTGCGCTCCTGTTGACCATATTTCAAGTCATAGCTAGTCGGTATTTTCCCGAGTCCCAAACGATAGTATAAGAAGTCAAAATGTAAGGGAGTTTTTTCGTAAATCCGGTGATTGTAACTCTCAACCAAGTCCGTCAACTCTAAAATAGTTGGAAAATGATAGTGCATCCCTTCTTTTTGTTCCCGTTCCAGACGAGTCAATTCCTTTACCTTATCTTTCAGATAAAGACGATAAAGATCGATCCGTTCCTTCTTATCAGCCTTGTACTTTTTACGATTTTTGATAAAACCACGGATAGAAAAAATCATTGTGGTTATGGACATCCCTACTGTCGCAAGAATATAGATCCCTCGAGGTTGAACCAAGGTGATCAAGACGGTTACCCCGACCATCGTAAGAGGAGGAACGATTAGCTTTAACAGTTCATCACTTGGCTTAGCTGGTTCTTGACCTGGAGGGTTAATCAAGATTTTATCTTCACTTCCACGATAAATGATTCGTGGAGAGCGGTGATAATCTGGATAATCTTCATAAAAACCATATCGAGAGGGTTCTCTCAGCGTTAGTTGTCTCCCTACTTGAGCTGGTCCCAAAACCCAGACTTCGTCTGGAAAGAGCTTTATTGTCACCGCTCCTAAACTCAACTCATCTCCAAAACCAATCAATTGCTGATCCATTTGTTCCAGATGATTGTTTCGATAAAATGCGCCTTTTAATCGAGTTAGCATCCATTGATTCTGAGATTTTTGGAGTAAGAGTTCGACATCTTCATCTAGTGTGATCAACGCACCTTTATGAGAACCAATCTGAAACTCTGATAAATCCAAAAGATCATAGACCCTTGGACCCCCTTCTCGGATATAAAAGACAACCTCACCCAAACGTAGACCATCTTTCAATAATCCTGCTTCGTTCTCATACTGATAAAAGATCTTGTCACCGTCAAGCTTGAGCTGAATCGGACTCTCCTGTTGAGGAAGGTAGACTTGGGCCTTTTCAGTAGCCCCAACCAAGACCGTCTTAGCTGCACTCAGTTCTACTTCATAACGCAGACCTTGACTGTAGAAAATGATTTGTTTTTTCATAGTTTCTCTCCTTGGTCTACTTTAATTGCTAGATGAGCTGCTAGGGCTAGTTTTCTTCTCAGATGAAGGTTTGCTTTCAGAAGGCTTGTCTTGTGAACTAGGACTAGAACTAGTAGATGCATTAGAGCTAGAATCACTTGTTAATAGCTGACTTCGGCTATCCCAGTATTTCTTATATTCACTCTCCAAAGTATTCAGTTTACTTTCACGATCTTTCCCTGACAACTTACTATCTTCCCGAACCTGCTTGATTTCCTGAGTCAAAGCATAGAGAATCAAGTCACTGTCGTTAATCCGTTTGGCAATATCAAGTGCCTCTTCAAAGCGATTTCGCCCAACTTGAATCCAATAAGTCAAATACAGCTCATCAGACTTGAGGGTTACATTATTCAGGATGACCTTCTTTTGTTCAGAAGAAAATTCCAATCCCTGAATATAAGAGAAGGCTAACTCATACTTCTGCGTATTAGGCAAGCTAGCAGGAGCAATTCCCTCTAATTCTGTAATAACCGCGCTATAATCTACTTTAATAAAAGCGGTATCCGCCTGCAACATCTTTTCTTTGAAAGGATTTTGCATGAAAATCAAATAGATAAGCGGAACGATCAACAAAACAACACTCGCTGTCAACCAAATCGTTGCCAATTTAAACACTCGGTGTCGTCTGCTTGGAACCAATACTAAATCCGCCTGTTCTTTCGCAGATTTCTCTACATAATACCGTTCCAAAATAGTAACTGCTGTTGCAATATCATCTGCCTGACACAGGTCATTTAAAAAGTCTGGCAAGGTCTCTAATTCCAAGGAACCATTGTAAAGGTCCATAAAGTCAAAATCACTAAATAGTGTTACGGTAAAACACTTAGCCTGACGTAGAAAATCTTCTGAGGATATTGATTGAGGAACCATCAGACCAGGAATTCCACGATAAGCAATCTTAGCCTGAGCATCTTTGGTAATAAATAGATTTACTGGATGCAAAAGGAAGGTCACTGGCAACTCCCAGGCTCCTTCTAGACGAAAAACGTTTAGGGCCAAACGAATTCTCTCCGAAATGGTACGACTCTTTATTTCTTCATAAGTCAAACCATGAGCTTCGACTTGATAGGAGAAGGTTACACTATCCTCATCAGAGACCATCGATTGCTCCAAAAAGAACGGATGATGCAAATCCAACAGTAACAGTTCCCGTAAATCTTGACTCGCTACATCTGAACGCTTAAGGCTCAATTTCCAAGTTGTTTCATTTTTTTCATATACAAACGGCTGTTCGCCAAATATAAATTTTTCCTCAGTCACCTAAATCTCCTCTATCTCTACTAAATCCCCTGTTGTCATTGGATAATCGGATAGTTGTTTTCCTTCATCAATCAATAATCCTTTGTTGACAATTCTAAGTTGATATTTTTTTCTCTGTTTACCTGGAGTAAAAATCGTATCCACTTCTCGAATTAACCGTCGCACTTCAATCCGACTAGGAATGCGAATATCCACATCTTTTTCTCTCAAGCGTAGAGTAATATTGATATGTTGCTCCACTGTTTATATACCTCCTGTATATGATTCTGTTCTTACTAAGTTGTTAAGACGGACTTGCTAAAACATTATTCTATCCCTTCGGCCATAAGGCGATAACTCATCACAGCTGTAGCTACGAAAAGTAATAAAAACAATGATATATATGCTAACTCCGGAAGAAAATCACTCAAACCATCTTTTTCTAACTGACCAATATTTGTTTGAAATTTAGATGTTATTTTTGAATTTGGCTGAAACAACTGCTCTGCAGGATTTTTTTTAACTGGTCCCTGTATAGCAGAAAACAGTTGGCCCCTTTCTGTGATCAACTGTTCCTCTTGATACTGCTGCATGTCTTGCAACTTCTTTTGGGTCGCTTCGTTAAAAAGCTCCTTGGTTTCTTCAGATTGTAGACCAAAGTTAAGTCCCTCTTTTTTCTCAAGTCGAGAATCATCAATCTGTAAACGATTATCCTTCAAATCATCTGCAGCAGCCATTGAGACTGCTGCACATGCTACTAAGGTAAGAAGTAAAAGAATTATTTTTTTCATTTCCTATTCTTTCTCAGTTTGAAATACTTGAGGCCAAAATCTTCTTTCTTTGATAAAAATATTCATAACAAGTAATCCAGCTACGACAATCATCATTGCAATAAATGCTAAAATATTTGCTGGTTGTCCATCAAAATATCCTGAAAGGAAAGCTTCTAATATTGATAAAGCATTAAGATTTTTGATGAAGGCTGGAAAACCTGTTAGACTGGCCGTCGTCCCAATTGCATTTGATAGATAGACAAAGCTAATCATCATAAAGAAGGCGAGACCCATTCCAATTACTCGGAAATGTTTAAGTAATAAATACTGCCCTTGAATCAGTACCAAAGCAGCTAAAACAATTAGCAATACCCATGATGGTTGATATTCACGACCAACGTGAAGTTGAGCACTCGATACAATACCAACGACTAGACCAACTATTATAGCTAAAATAGATAGTAGGCCAACTGTCATAATATCTGTATCATGCAACTTGTCTAGCTTAAATTTATCTTTGACCTTACGAACAATATTTTGCGTTGCAAATAAATAGCCTGTAAAGAGACTAACAATTTCAAGTAAGAGAATCCATGTAAATGGACGATAAACGTTGACAGTCGCTTTTACCGAGGTAGAATTTTGCGCAACAGGGTTTGATAAGAAGTTAAGCAATACTTCGTTTGGTACCCCATTGTCATAGGCGTTATTCAGAACTTTCACGAAGGACTCTACAAAGTTACCATTCTTAGACAATTCTTCGTTAAACTGCGTCATCAAGGAGTCAGCATCTTGAGACAACTTTTCAGTATTTGTTTGAGCATTTGACAATTCACGATTGAACTTACCTAAAGTCTCATTTACAGACTCTGCAGCTTTGACATTGCTTTGAGAGGACTCCTTCACACCCTTAGTTTCTGATAAGAGAGCCGCATAATCAGTATTTAGGGTAGCCAATTGATTATTAGTATCTTCAAAAGCATCATTGCCTTTCCCTTGCTTCTCAACCAAATCCTTTAGCTTTCCTTCCAACTGCTCGTACAACTCTAACTGTTTCTTGATTTTTTTATTCAATTCTTGGTTGGTAGTCAAAACATCCTGCACATTTTTTTCTAAAACAGGCTTCAGAGTAGTCAATTCTGACAAAGCTTTATCTACTTTCTCTTTAGCACCATCTTTATCTTTATCGCTAGCAGGTGCAGTTAAGCTGTCTTCATACTTCTTCAGATTTGAACTAATAGCTTCGAACCAAATATCTGACAATGCTTTAGACACATCACTATTTTTTAACCCTCTGACGGTATCGTATGCTTTTTTTAGTGATTCTACCTTTTGATAGGCAGAGGCTATTTTCTGAACCTTTTGTCCGTAAGTCACTGCTGCTTGCTGAACGGCTGAGACATCTATGGGAGCACTGACTGCTTGAACATCATTCAAGGAAATATCAACAGTCTCTGGCTCCGCTTTTGGAGTTGGGCTTGGACCCCCAGTTGAACCTGTAGTCGGAGTCGGAGTTGGAGTTGGAGCTGGAGCTGCCTCTGCAAGACTATAGGCTACTTTGAAAGTCCCACCAGTCTTCAAATCAATTTCTTGGCCAAACTCAACTGGTGTGCCATCATAAGTGACCGAATGAACCGTCACTCCTGTTCCAGCCTTCCATGATACCTTAGCCTTTGTTCCTGTTCGTCCAACAGCACTTGTACTAGTAATTGCCTTATTTTCCAGATTCTTCAAGTCCGCCAAAGAAATCTCGTCGCTAGGCTCTTTAATCGTTTTTAAATCTGTATAGTTTACAGAAGGAATTGTGATTGGTGTTATACCAAAACCACTAAATTCTTTTCCACTAAAGTCTTCTTTTGGTAATTCTGAGATTGCAGAAACCAGCTGCTCTTTAAGAGATCCTTCAGCCTTCTCTAGGTCCTTGTTTGCAGCTTTATCCAAAAATCGACCGAGAGTGATATTATTCTTCTCACTTGTCTCATAATAAGCAGCTAATTTTTCATCGACAAAGTTACGAATATCCTTTTTATGATTTTCAAACTTGGTTCTTTCATCTGTTAGATTGGTCTTTAAACTATCAATCTCTTTTTTGATGTTTTCTGCTACTGTTTTATAGTAAGCCCCAACTTCTGGTGACGTTCCATCAGTGGATTCTGCTGTTCCATCTATATTAGCAGTCAGACTACCTTGAGCTTTAATTAATTCCTTATAAGTTTCAATTTGTCCCTTAACGTCTTCCCGACTCTGAGATATGAGCCCAGTGATAACATCCGCATGATTTTTCTTCTCAGTATCCCTATTCTTAAGCAGAGTGCCAAGCTTGCCACCATAGGCAATCTGTGAAACGTCATAACGACCAAAAATCTGAGAATAACTATCCAAACCTGTCTTTAAAGCACTGTTTGCGTCAACAGAGGAACTAGACATACTATAGAGAGTTGGGAAAAGATTTTTAGAGTTAATTGCTGTTCCATATAAGTTTGTACGGTAGTTTCCGATATTAGTTGCTTGTATCTGTGAACTAGCTTGCACATTTTTTTGCGCCGTATAAAGATTGCTCAAAATACTCGCCATATACATGTCGACCAACTGACCATTCAAATCAGCAACAATGTCTTTCGCTAGTTTATTTGCATCATTTTCCACTTGCAAATTTCCTTGCGCATTCACCTTATAATTAATGGTTGTCTTATCAACATTGATACTGTTAATATCAAGTATTTTTTCAGAAAAGTCACTAGGAATTGTTAAAACGAGTTGGTATTTCCCACTTTCTAATCCGGTATCTGCTGCTCCACGAGGCACAACGGACCAGTTTTGTGAATTATCCCGCTCGATGTTTTTTACATAACTAGCCCCCAAATTATACTCTTTTGTATCCACATAGACAGGCTTATCTTCATTTACAATAGCCACATTTAATTTAGTCTGCTGATTTACTTTCGCGTTATTCTCATTGTTAATTGTTGTATTCTTTTGAACAGAAAGATTCAAAAGAACCATCATCAAGAGCAACAATAGGGCTAGCAAACTACTCCCTACATATTTATATATTCTATTCTTCTTCATTTGCCTTTTAATCATCTCCATTAAAAAAAATAGGAAGGCTCTCGCCCTCCTAAAGCCACTTATAACAAATTAATGAATTTGTGATGCAAGTTCTTGGTCGTTTTGCTCAACGATTTCAGCAACTTTATACAATTGCGCATTGATTGCATCAAGTAAAGCTGCAAACTCTTCAATTTTTGGAGATAATTCTGTAAACTGTTGATCAAAGCTCTGAAAAGCAGCACCTTTCCAGTTCTCTCTAATAATCTCTTGTTCGTTACTCAATGTGCGAAGTACTTCTCTTACTTCTTCAGCACCATTAGTATATTTTTGAGCAGAAGTACGTAGTTCCTCTGTTGTTAATTGAATTAAAGCCATATTAAACTCCTTTAAGTTATTTTATAAGTTTATTATATCAATAAGTGTCACAAATTACAAGTGCTTACACCATTTTTTACTAATAAATTATCAAAAAAATTCTCTTGTATTAGATGAAGGGTTTATTCGTTAAAAATCCTTTTCCTCTAATTTTCGATAAAAGTTTTTATTCTCTTGGTGTCGAGCTTCCAGTATATTCTCTATACGATTCTTATAAAGTTGATGATAGCTATCTAAATTGTTCTCTATCTCAAAGATATATGGTTGAATTTCAGCAAAACTACTATCTCTACATGCATAGGAAAGCGCCTCTAGGAGATGATCCGTCTCCCTACTAAACTTGTGGAAATCATCATCCAAATCCATCTCCAAACGTTCTAAGTCTCGTAATTTACGATTATGCTCATCCTCTAGTTTCTGAAGTCCCTTTTTATCCATAACCAGTTTTCTCCTAGCTTTTGATCGGACTCTGTAAAGTAGGTGTTTGCAAGGTCTGTGTCAAGTAAGTTTCTGCAGCATCTGCAGCCTTTCCCTCAAATCCACCCTTAATATTGTTCACATAGGTCTTAGAAGCGTACTCTTGCATATCTGTGGCTGCTTCCTGCAACTTTTTAGCTAACTCAGCTCCTTTAGCAAGGATTGACAACTCTTTTACAGTTACCAAGGCCCTGACTGCTTGGCGTTCTTGTTCCCTCATTCTTTCTTTGAAGGCTCTGTCGAGTTGCTCTCTTGTAATTAAAGTATCCTCATCCGTTAGGACTACCATTTTTTTCCCCTCCATGTTTGCTTTACATCCGCCAATAGATTATTAAAATCTTCAGCACTATCTCTATCTATGGTCTCAAAGGAGCCACTAGCTTTGACCAAGCTCTCCCCCAGTTGCTGGATTTGTGTCAGGAAGGATGTTGCTGCTGTCTTCGTGTCACTAGCAACGCCTTCATCCCAAAAGCTTATTGTATCAAAACCAGAAAGCAGATTCGTAACTTCTGAGCTTGACAAATATCCAACCATGTCAAACGCTGTTGACCTTGTCTCCTTTACTATATTTTGAATGTCTTCCTTAGCGTCTGAAAGTAAGGTTTTAACAGATTTAACTTTGTCTTCCATGTCAAAATTTGCTAACTGGGCTGCTGTCTGAAGCAACTGAGCTCGAACCAAAATCCTCTTTTCTCCTGTAAGATTGCCATTTCTCAGTTGTTCCTGATAACGAGGAATAGCTTCTCGATCCCATTTTATAGATTCCTGACGTGCTTCTTCTACGATTGTACTATACTCTGTTGTATAATTCTTGTAAACTGCATAACCGATAGCCATCTTTGTTAGAGCCTCACCCCTCATAATGGCATTCAAAATATTTGAGGCTACATTATCATCAACTCCTAAAGCCCTGAGAGAATCTAAAGATTTCGCAATCAGTCGAGACAGCTTTTCACCTGCCCTGAGCAATTCTGGGTGAAAATCCTCAGACGCGGTCAACAAATTTCCCTTTCCATCTGATTGGAAAACACCAAAGTCATGGGAGCTTTCGGGATCAGTAATCTGAGTATAATGCAAGGGGACGAGGACATTGACTTTACCGACGGGTTTCTTAAGGGGTTCATCGGAGTCCCCAGGTAATTTGGTAATGGTGTGTTCTCGATTAAGCATCCCCACGATATCAAAAGGATTGACATAGTACTCAATTTTTTCGCTAATCTTTTTGATTTTCTCATCGCTGAGGCCCATTTTCTTTAAGCTCTTTGTCGTGTCTGGACCGTCAAAGAGAACCACTTTGCCGATTTTCTCCAGTTCCTCATCGGTCAGGCCAGCTACTCCTTGCGCAGAAACTATGGTCCCTAAGGAGTGACCTGTGATGTCCATCGTAGCTTGCGGAGCTTTTTCAGTCATCTCTGCAATCTTCGTTTTCATTCCTACTGTCGCTAACTTGGCTTGCGGCGTATGGATGTGGTTGAGAGCGAACTTAGCATCGTTGTCAACCCAGTCGTTCCAATTTTCTTTACTGATGGCATCACTTCCGCGGATAGCCATATAGGTTTTCTTGGTATCATTAGTCAAGGTTGGCGTATCCGTTAAGTAGTAGGCACTGAAACCAGCTTCATCATCAGTTAACAGTCCTTTTTGATAACGTTTGTGGTGAATATCCTGCCTCATCCCATTCGCATCAGGAACTGGTATCGATGCGACTTTATAAGTATCTCGCAACTCAGGATCTGGTTGCAAGTAGACTCTACCATTATGGGGAAGATATTTACCTCCAGGGGTGTTTTCACCAGCATAATTTATATGCTGAGAATAATCAATTAATTTCCAGTTTACAGCATTATTATAGCGTGGAAAAGCATTTGGACGACCATTATAAGCAGACTGTGCTAAATCTGCATAGAAATTATCAAATGTTTTTAAATTACTATTACTCAAATTTATCCCATCCTCCATTTTTTAATACACTAGGTGGATTTAGCATTCCAATTAAATCTATTGAAGGAATAGTATTCTCATTTTCTAGCGGAAAATCTACTGTAAAATCAGAATCCTTTATATAATTAAAAGATCCCTTCACTGATAGATTATAACCTCCACCTTGTGGAGTTCCATTCCCTATCTGTTCAACAGTTAAACTATTCCAATCAATCTGAACCGATTCTATCTTTGGATTTTGAGATTTTACAAACTCCTTAATCTCTTCTTCATGCTCCTTCAAATAAGCCAACTGCTTAGCTCGCGGACTAAGAAATACTCCTCCGAATAAATTTGTTTTCTGTGCCATCCATGCACCTCCTCCAAAAATTACAAGTGCTAAAACTAACCAAAGTAAAGTACGTTTTTTCATCTCTTTCCTCCTATATAGCGGAATCTAAGTATATTATATCATGAATGTAAAAAAAAAATACTTATAATAAGTATAGTTTTTTATTATAGATTACCCAGGTAATTTGGTAATGGTGTGTTCTCGATTAAGCATGCCCACGATATCAAAAGGATTGACATAGTACTCGATCTTTTCGCTAATCTTTTTGATTTTCTCATCGCTGAGGCCCATTTCCTTTAAGCTCTTTGTCGTGCTTGGACCGTCAAAGAGAACCACTTTGCCGATTTTCTCCAGTTCCTCATCACTGAGGCCAGCTACTCCTTGCGCAGAGACAATGGTACCTAGGGAGTGACCTGTGATGTCCATCGTAGCATTTGGAGCTTTTTCGCGCATCTCTGCGATTTTAGCTTTCATTCCTACTGTCGCTAACTTGGCTTGCGGGGTATGGATGTGGTTGAGGGCAAACTTCGCATCGTTGTCTATCCAGTCGTTCCAATTTTCATAACTGATGGCATCACTTCCGCGGATAGCCATATAGGTTTTCTTGGTATCATTAGTCAAGGTTGGCGTATCCGTTAAGTAGTAGGCACTGAAACCAGCTTCATCATCAGTTAACAGTCCTTTTTGATAACGTTTGTGGTGAATATCCTGCCTCATCCCATTCGCATCAGGAACTGGTATCGATGCGACTTTATAAGTATCTCGCAACTCAGGATCTGGTTGCAAGTAGACTCTACCATTATGGGGAAGATGTTTACCTCCAGGGGTGATTTCTTTTACATTACCATCCTCATCCAACATATATCCATCATTTGAGAAATCAAATGTTTGTACGTTCGTTGAACTATTTTGAGGAGGAAAATTACTTGGGCGAAAAGTGTAGGCAGACTGTGCTAAATCTGCATAAAAATTATCAAAGGTTTTTAAATTACTGTTAGTCATAAATCTCCCATACATTGCCTTTCAAAACTCTTATCGGTTGCATTTCAGAAATTCTATCAATAAGAGGTGAACTTTTTTCATCATGATCCAAAGGAAATCCAAGAGTAAAACTGCTAAACTTGATATTATTTATCCGACCTTCAATGGTTAGAATATCCCCGCCACCTTGAGGAGTTCCATTTCCTATCTGACCAATTTTCATACTATCCCAATTAAACTGAACGCTTTCAACCTTAGGATTTCTAGACTTTATAAAGTTAGCCATCTCCTCTTCATGTTTCTTCAAATATGCCAACCACTTTCCCTTTGGACTAGGATCTACAATTTCACCAGATACATTTATCTCTTGTGCCATCCATACGCCTCCTCCAAAAATTACAAGGGCTAAAACAATCCAAAGTAAAGTACGTTTTTTCATGAATGTTCTCCTATAACATGTGAATATAGCCATATTATATCATGAATGTAAAAAATTTTTTATCATGAACCGCTCCTCAAAGCTTAACCAAAAATCTAACGCTCTCAATATCTGTACTTTATCAGTATTTTGTTTGAAAAAATTTTTCTATAAAATTCCTTTTACACTATCTTTCCAATAATTCCTATAATAAGAATCAAAGAAATATCTACAAGATTTGATTCTAAGGTGCTATCCCATCTTTTTCATTCATTTAGACTAACTGCAATTGAATTACATCTTATTGCTTCTTTTTTTCATCTAGTTTAACACTCTAGGGCTAGCTTCAATGCATGTTCCTAACATATAAAAAAGCCCTGTCCCAAGACAAGGCTTTGAGCTTCTTCACTTTGCCGATTACAGGGATTGAACCTGTGACCTAGGCTTTACGAGTGCCTTGCTCTACCAACTGAGCTAAATCGGCGATTACACTTACAGTATACTATGAGGATAGATGTCAAGAAATTTCCATCTATATTAGAAAAAGCCTGTCCTGAGACAAGGCTTTGAGTTTCTTCATCTTAAGAGCCTGCACTTTCGTAGGAATCCAAGCCCTTGTCCCAGAGTTTCAAGGAAATACCTAAGAAGACTAGGGAAATCAAAATCAAACCTCCAATGTTAAAGAAGACATCCTTGTCCTGCAAGAAATAGCTGGCAGGATAGTAGGCAGTAAAGGCAAAAGGCACGATAAAGCTAATCAACCAACGAAGAGCTGAATTATAAATTGAAATGGGATACTTAGCAAAATCATTAAACATATAGAAAATGTAAATCATGGCGCCTGACTGCTTGGTCCAAAAAGCGATACTAGCTGTCGCGATTTTCAAGGAAGTATAAATCAAGGTCGCAAATGGTATGCAGACTAGGAAAAGCAGGAATTTTGGAAGAGTCCAAGCAATGCTGGTCACTGTTGTTGCTAGTAACATACCACCAACCAAGAGTTCGCCCAAGGCATCAATCTGAAAGGTCTCAACCAGGATGTGAAAGAGAGGATTGATAGGACGAGTCAAATACTTGTCAAACTCTCCCTTTCTCACCAAGCGTTGCCCCAGTGCCCAAAGATTGTCAAAAAAGAGATGGTCCAGTCCCTTGGGAATCAAAGAAAATCCATAGATAAAGGCAATCTCTTGAAAGGTCCAGCCTTCTAGGGATGGGATGTGTTGAAAAATGACATTGAGAAATAAGAGGTTTAAGCCTTGAGTTAGAAAAACTCCCAGCACACCAACCACAAAATCCACCTTGTATTCCATGATTTGTTTGATGTATTGTCTGATAAAAATCAGATGCATGCGTTGATATTTTTTCATACTAACCTCCCTGAATGGTGATAAAGGACTGAACTCGTTTCCAAATCAACTGAGACAAGCCCACCATCACTAAGAGCCAGAAAAACTGCAAAGCGAGGGCCTGAAGAATCTGACTAGCATCGTATTTCCCAACAATAATCATAACCGGAGTGTAAATCAAGGATGAAAAAGGCAGGAAGGAGAGAATATCTGAAACAAGCTTTGGAAAGAAAGCCAAGGGAATCAAACTCCCTGACATAAAGGCCACTATGGAAGTCTTGAGTAGATTAGAACCCCATAGATTTTTAAACACAAAGGCAGAAAATCCAAAGCAGATATTAAAGAAAAAGTTAATCAGGTAGGCTAGCGTTAAGCTAAAAAGATATAGAACAGTTAAGCCCAGCACTTCTACAATACCTTGCCCCGATAAGACTTTCATCAAAACAATGACACTTAAAAATGGCAGTCCAACAGATATAAAAATCAACCACTTGGAACCAAGTTCAGTGAAGAGATAAGAGGCCGCAAAATGCACTGGTCGCAACAAACGCATGATAATAGAACCATCCTTAACCTCTTCCCCAATCATAAAAGAGCTATCTGACTTGGTCAACAGATTGGTCACAAAACTCATGATGATGTAGAGGGTGATATCTGCCATACTGAAGCCCTGAATCAAGGACTCCTGCGAAGAATCAAAGACAGCCTTCCAGAGATAAAAGGCCACAAAGGCTCCCATAACATCGCCAATCCGATAGAGAATAAAGTTGACTCGATAGGTAATCAACTCCTGAACACCTGCATTGATAAAGGGTTTATAGCGTCTCCACAATTTGACCATCTTAGAGCTCCTTTCGGTAGAAGCGGCGGATAATATCCTCAATATCCGTATCCACCATCTTCAAATCGCGGATTTCAAAATCAGATAAGGTTTGCTTGATAATATCAGCTGATTGGTATCGAGAACTATCGAATTCAATGTTGAGGCTATTCCCTTGTCTATCAATAATCATGTCCGAAAAGCCTTCATAGTGAGAGACGAGATGACTTTGACCTGGTAGCAGTTCAAAGGAGAGCGTCTTCATCTTGCCAAAGGTTTCCTTGAGTTGGCTAACCGTTCCATCAAAAATCTCCTGCCCCTTGTCAATCATGAAAATACGATCACAAAGTTGCTCAATATCACTCAGATCATGAGTGGTCAAGAGAATGGTTGTTTCTTCCTCCTGATTGATTTGGGTAATAGCTCGACGAATATTATCCTTGACCGAAACGTCCAAACCTATGGTTGGCTCATCTAAAAAGAGCACCTTGGGATTGTGGAGCAAGGAAGCCGCAATATCCGCCCGCATCCGTTGTCCCAGTGAAAGAGTCCGCACGGGATCCTTGATAAAGTCCTTCAAATCCAAGACTTCATTCAAAAAATCCATGCGCTTATGGAAGAGAGAGTCTGGCACATCGTAAATTTCTTTTAAGACCGTGTAGGTCTCTTGCAGTGCCAAATCCCACCATAGCTGGGTGCGTTGTCCAAAAACAACTCCAATATCTTTGACATAGTCTTGGCGATTGTCCTGAGGAATCTTGCCGTTAATCCGACAAAAACCAGATGTCGGCTTTAAAATCCCAGTCAGCATTTTAATGGTGGTCGACTTCCCAGCACCATTTGCCCCAATGAAGCCTAAAATCTGCCCCTTAGGTACCTCAAAGGTCAAATCCTTGACCGCTTCAAAGGTCTGCTTTTCAGGATGAATAAAGGAGCGCAAAGCCCCCTTCAATCCCGGTTCCTTAACAGTCTTCACAAAATTTTTCTGAAGATGTTCCACTTCTATCATTGCCATAAATCTCTCCCTAGCGCAAGGAATAGCAACATTGTATTTTTGACTACAAATATTCTAAAGCCTTACTTTCTACACCTTCTACATTTTCTTACTACAGAAGGCTTTACACCAACCTATTATAGTCCAATAAAAACTGAAATGCAAGCGTTTGCTTGCAGTTTGTGAACTTGAAAATTTTTCTCTTAAAATCATACTTTTAAATCAAAAATTCTGGTCTAATCGTTTCCTTGAAATAGAAAAAACCTACCCGATGGGTAGGTTTTTGATCTGTATTGTTCAGCTAGATTAAGCTTTTTAAATACGAAACTCTTCTGTTTGCCACACAATAATTTGCACTGAATTCTATAAAGAACGCAACTTATTAATCTAGATTTTATTTGAAAAAAACAATAAATTGTAGGAATGTGAAAAAATAATAATAGAGTACCAGTCTTATAATTGTATATGTAATCAAACTACTTATAACATTATGCCTACTATTTTAAAGAGAGAATTTGCAATTTCTAAAACTAAGAAAATATATTTGATAAAAATTAAATAAAAAATAGGTCTAGCACATTAACCTATTTCATTTAAAATCCTATTCAGATTTAAGGCACTAATTAGCCTATTTCTCAGGTATTACGTATTATATTACAATAACACATATAAACTATCGAGCTCCATAGTCTTTTGAAATTCTTCCCCATGTACTGTGGTGTGCTCCACTTTATAGCACTTCTACACGAATAAGTCATACTCTTGCATTTTTAAATACCTTTTAGACAATTGTAAGGGATGAGGACGTCCCCCGAAAGAGCAAAAAGTTTTGCATAACAATTACCTCCTTCATTACTATTTTACAGCATTTACTTAAAACATACAATATCTATATCATCAGTTCTAAAAAATAGTTATACTTAATTTTATTTCTTAAAAATTTGTTCAACATCATTTATAAATATTGATAATAAATTGCCTTTATTAACTTGTTCTACTCCTAAATCTTTACGCATTTCATTCATAACTTCCTCAATCAAAATTAAATTTTTATCCGCTTCCATTTCTTCCCCTGTAGCCAGAGAGCTTTTCCTAAATTTATTCCACTTAGCCACTACTTTAGGAGAGCCCCATAGTGTAATCTTACTATTAAAACTTTGTATATCTTTTATCATTTCTTGTTCAGTATACTTGGCAGCATTATTAGTTTGAGTTATCTTATACACTAAACCGATAAATTCAGCATATGGTTCTTCTCGCTTACCTGCCAAATACTCTCTTCGTTTATTTTTGTTATCGGAATGTTTTGAATAGAATGAATTCAATATAGAAATTGAACCAGTTATCAGTGCAACTAGAATTACTGCATCTAATCTAGATACCATATTCTGTAAGTATTGAATTATCCAATTTAAAAATTTTGGTAACTCTTCTACCAACTTCTTTCCTATGAAAATAGCATCAATAATCAACAAAATAAGTAGAATATAATTCCAAATTTTTTTAACTTCCTTCTTATTTCCAACTATATAGGCCGTAATAAATGTTGCTATCATAAAAACTAAAAAATACATACTTCCCTCCTTCTTTAATTATAACACAACTTTTTATTTGTATATCATTATATAACTATATTTTTAATAAACATAGTTATATAATACCCATTTTAAATCTCTGCTTTTTAAGATTAATAATAAAATAAGTTTCAATAAGCATATTTCAACTCACATTTTTCGTCACACACAGATCAGCTTTTTAGCTGAGCAAAGAATTCCCCTCGAAGCAATTCAAGATCGTATAGTACACACAAGAGGAAGTCGTGTTAAAGATATCTATTCGCACGTTACACAAAACACAAAAGATCTAATCATTCCTGTTTTAGATTCGTCAATAAAATAAGTGTGGCAAATTTGTAGCAAAACAAAGAAAAAAGGTTTATCCAAATTGGATAAACCCTATTATATCAAGGTTTTACAAACTTCTTAAGCTTTACCTTCTGAACCGAATACGTCGATACGTTCTTCAACTGATGCTTGGATAGCTTTTACACCATCAGCCAAGAATTTACGTGGGTCGAAGAGTTTTTTCTTGTCGTATTCTGCTTCGTTTGCTTCGTAGTCACGAGCAAATTTACGAGTCGCGTTAGCGAATGCGATTTGGCATTCAGTGTTAACGTTAACTTTCGCAACACCAAGTTTGATAGCTGCTTGGATTTGCTCATCAGGAATACCTGATCCACCGTGCAATACGATTGGGAATCCTGGAAGAGCTTCTGTCAATTTTTGCAAGTGATCAAGGTCAAGACCTTCCCAGTTTGCTGGGTAAGGACCGTGGATGTTACCGATACCAGCTGCCAAGAAGTCAATACCAGTTTCAACCATTGCTTTAGCGTCTTCGATTGGAGCCAATTCGCCTTTACCGATGATTCCATCTTCTTCACCACCGATAGTACCAACTTCAGCTTCTACTGAGATACCTTTGGCGTGTGCTTTTTCAACAACTTCTTTAGCCAATTTAAGGTTTTCTTCAACTGGAAGGTGTGAACCGTCAAACATGATTGAAGTGTAACCAACTTCGATACACTCAAGTGCATCTTCGTAGTGACCGTGGTCAAGGTGGATAGCTACTGGTACAGTGATACCCATTGATTCAACAAGGTTAGCGATCAAGTTGCGAGCAACTTTGTAACCACCCATGTATTTAGCAGCACCCATTGAAGTTTGGATCAAAACTGGAGCTTTTTTAGCTTCTGCTGCACGCAAGATAGCTTGAGTCCACTCAAGGTTGTTTGTGTTAAATCCACCAACTGCATAACCGTTGTCACGAGCTGCTTGGACAAATTTTTCTGCTGAAACGATTGCCATTTTATCAGGCCTCCTGTATATTTTTATGGGTCATCCCATTTACATTGTTCATTTTATCACTTTTTGACAAAAAAATCTAGTTTTTCCCGTAGTTTCGATTGAATTTCTTCTAGCTCCATCTATGTAAACCCTTTCTCTCCCTAGTCTTGGGCGACTTTTGGAAAAACTATAAAGAAGGTTAAACGATTCTCTTGCATTTCAAAATGATAAGGTAATTTTTCATGTTCTAATAGACTCTTAACCACAAAGAGCCCCATCCCAGAACCCTTAGCCTTTCGACTAGCATTGTCAGAAAAAGACTGGGCTAGTTTTTCTTGTTCTTCTGGGCTACAGCTATTCTCGATAAAAAGTTCACCTTCTCTTTCTCCAATGCGAACCAAGCCACCTGGAACAGAGTGCTTGATAGCATTGCTGATGAGGTTAGACAGAATCAATTTCATAACTGATGGGTTTAGATAAGCCTGCTGATGGGTCAAACTATTGTCTATCTGGAGCTCTCTTTCCTTGGCTAGCAAGGCATAATCCTTAACTAAACTTTGCGTCATCTGGTGTAAGTCAATTTTTTCCCTATCATCTCGTAATTCTTGCACAGACGAAAGAGAGAGTATCTGGAGAATGTGGTGATTGAGCTCATCCACAATTCCTAAGGCAACTCCCAGATAGTGGTCTCTGTCCTTATAACGACCGACATTTTCTTTCATATTTTCAATCAAGATTTTGAGACTTGCCAGAGGTGTCTTCAATTCATGAGAAGCGCCCCGTAGGAATTCAACCTTCATCTTTTCCAGCTGGAGAATGGCTTCATTCTTGTCATGCAAGTCCGCAATGACAGTCAAAAGATGTTGGTAGAGGCTATTGATTTGTTCCTTGAGATCACCAATTTCGTCCTTAGAATCCACGCGCAAACGCACTTGGGCATCTAGCTCCATCATCCGACGGGTTACTCGCTTGATTTCCAAAATCGGTGCAACAATAGTCCGTGCATAAATATAGGCCACCAAGAGAGAAATTAGAAAGGATGTCAGCAAGGTGTAGGGGAGAAATTGGAGACTGATTTGCTCTGCTTCCTTTTGCAAATCCACGGAAGCTAAAAATTGCAGAGTCATGGTGCTACCATCTTGCGTTTTCACCTCGCGCTCCTCGATAAAGAGAGAGGTTGTCTGGCGGTCTGTATCCAGAGGAAAACTGTCCTTGACTTCTAACTTGTCCTCGGTCATCTCGCCCTTGACAGCCCCCTTGATATCACTAGTCTGGGAATATAGGTCTAACACTTGCTCAATACTCTGCCTATCCTTACCTTCTAGGGACTGGGCAATGGCTGTCGCTTTCTGGCCAATGCTTTCCTGCCGATGACTCAGATAAGTCGAAGGAAAAAGAAAATAAATGGCTAAATGAAGGCAAATAACTAGAACACTAAAAATCGAGAAGGTGTAGATAAATATCTTTGTAAATAAACCTGTTCGTTTCATTTTCGCTCCAATTTATAACCAACATTGCGCACAGTGAGGATGCAGTCCAGGTCTAGTTTTTTCCGTAATTCCTTGATATAAACATCAATGACACGGTCAAAGGGAACCTCATCTGTCGCCTTCCAGACGGCATCGATAATCTGAGAACGAGTCAAGGCCCGTCCTTCATTTTTCACCAGGTAGTCCAGAATTTCTAACTCTTTGGCATTGATAGCCACTTCTTGACCTGCTAGGCTGGCACTGTAGCTCTCAAAATCCACCCTGGCATCTTTATAGGAGAAGATTCGTCCTGTATCATAATAGCGCTTGAAAATCGCGTCCACTCTCACTTTTAAGAGGGAGAGGGAGAAGGGTTTTTCCAGATAGCCATCTGCCAGAGAGGCAAAGGCATTCATTTTGTATTCCTCATCCTGAAAGGCGGTCAACATCAGGACAGGAACCTGACTGGTTTTGCGTATCTCAGCCAGAACTTCTAGGCCATTGAGTTTGGGCATCTGGATATCCAGTAAAACCAAGGCTACTTCATAGCTGGAAAATTGCTCCAAGGCTTCTTGTCCGTCCGCCGCCTCAATGGTTTCATAACCACAATCCGTCAAATAGTCACTGATCCCCTCACGGATCATCTCTTCATCTTCTACAATTAAAATTTTCATAGAAAAATCTTTCACATTCCTTTAAATTTCTTGTAAATTATCTCAGTTTCATCTTAAAAGAAAGAGGCCTTATCAAGATGAAATAGATAAAAATGCTACCTATATTATACCCCATTTAGGGGAGAATAGGTAGCAAGTTTGTTATTCACTATCCAGCAAGAGCTCTTTTGGTTGTTTTCTGAGGAGATTGCTTGAAGCAAGCGCCATAACTAGAATCACTAGAACCAAGGCAAGGACAAATACAATGATAAAGTCAGATGTCTGAATAGAAATGTCTAAGCTCGACAAGGTTTTACTAAAACCATCTACTTCTGCACCACCACCAAGGTTAGAGGCTTGAGCAGCCTTGCTGGCTTGCTTGGCAACACCTGAAGTGACATTGGCAAGAACAGTATTTCCGATTGTACGCGCTGTGTAAGTAGCTAAGAAGTAAGCAGAAACAAGAGCAGGGATGGCAATCAAGATGGATTCAGTGATGAATTGACCCAAGATACTTGCCTGCTTGAGACCAATAGAGAGGAGAATACCCACTTCCTTGCGACGGGCATTGATCCAAAGGCTAAGCAAGAGGGCAAGGAGAAGAACTGAGAAGCTCAAGCTACCCCAGAAGAGGAGATTGGCCATCTTGTACATACCAGAAATGGATTGCTCAAGAGCTGGGTAGTTAGATGAGCTCTTAACGAGTGTATAGCTCTTCCAGTTGATACCACTGATGCCATTCAACTCTTTCATAACATCATCCAAGTTCTTGTCCGCTGTTACAAAGAAGGTTGCATCCCCATAAATGGCTGTGTCTTCTGTGTATCCATATAACTTAGCGGCCGTATGTATGTCTGTGATAGCTGTGTTTTCATAGAGTTCTTGTGAATAGGTTACTGCAGACTTATTGTGACCATCAAAGAGTCCCTTGATTGTCACTTCGACTGTTTCCTTGGCACCTTTTTCATTGTCTGCATCATAGATATTGGAGTCCAGTTTGACCTTGTCCCCTACTTTCCAGCCGTGTTTGGCTGCCAAGTCCTTGTGCAGGAGGATCTTGTCCTTGTCATCGTTGGTTAGGTGCTCACCTTCGACCAGCTTATAAGAACCAGAGACAAACTTGTCTTCTTTAGAGGAGTCATTGACACCTGTAATCATCAAGCTACTTCCAAAATGTTTGGCACGGTCAGGTGTCAGATTTTTCTTGGTTTCTGGCGTTTCGATGAGTTCATAGCCAGTCAAATCCCCAATAGCGTTGATGCGTTTAACATAAGACTCGATAGCCTTGTTTTCAGTGATTTTTTTGATATCCTCACCCTTAATATTCCCAGCACCACGTGGCGTTCCTTGATTGACGCGACGATTGATTTGCATGGAGAAACTGTTGGTGATATTTTTAAATGTCTCCTGAGAAGCCTTGGCAGTAGCTCCCTTAATTGACAAGCCGACCAAACTCAAGCTCGCCATGAGGAGAATAATCAGGAAGATGACAATCGATTTGAAAAACTTCCTTGTAACATAGGCAAATGCGTTGTGTAACATATATTCCCTTTCTAGATGTTGTTCTATTTTATAGTTCTAACAGAAAAAGCTCATATTATTTCGTAGTATTGCGAGTTTCAGTTAGTTTCTTATCCTTCAACTCAAGTGTAATATCTGATGCTTGCGCCACTTCTTTGCTGTGGGTTACGACGATCACACATTTACCTGTTTTCTGGGCAAGTGATTTGAGCAGTTCGACAATATCTCCAGCAGTTTTAGGGTCCAGATTTCCTGTTGGCTCATCAGCTAGAATCACTGGAGCTTCTGATACCAAACTGCGGGCAATGGCAACACGTTGTTGTTGGCCACCTGATAACTGGAGAACATTCCGCTTAATCTGACTTTCATCTAAACCAAGCTCAAGTAGTGTATCCTTGCTTGCCTTTTTGTTGACCAAGCGGATATTTTCCAGTGGAGAAAGATAATCTATCAAATTATAATTTTGAAAGACCAGGGAAATATGGTGCATGCGATGGTAAGAATAGCCCTTCTTACGAATGTCCTCTCCTTGAAAAAGGATAGAACCTTCAACAGGACTATCTAGACCAGCAAGGAGGGACAAGAGAGTGGATTTTCCTGCTCCTGATTCCCCAATAATACTGTAAAATTTCCCGGGTTCAAAATTATAATTGATCTGATATAGGACTGCTTCAGCAGTGTTCTTATAACGGTAGGTAACATCTTGTAATTGTAATAAAGTCATGATTTCTCCTTCTTAACTAATAGATGATAAAATTTCTTTAGGCGATTTTCTAAATAAGAATAGGAAACAAAGGGCTACAGATAAGCAACTAAGCAGAACTAGAAAAACATAGGATTCTGCAAAAGATAGGATGTTGGTTGATAGACTGCTTGCTTTGGCTAGCGTGTCTTGTAAGACTGCCTGATCTCCACTTGCTAATAATGTTTGGAGTAGGTAAGATGTAATGACATTTCCAGCGATAAAGGATGGAAGCAAAGCACCGAGAGACACCAAAACAACCTCTAAACAAAATTGTAGGAAGATCGAGCTCTTGTCTTTTCCAAGTGCAAGTAAAATCCCCACTTCGTAGACTCTTTCTCTCAACCAGAGAGACAAGACCAAAATTAAGGCTCCTGCTCCTGCTATCATAATCCCATAAAGGAAAATGGTCAGAAAGGTTTGGAAGGTTGCAACTGAATCCTTGATTTGTTCAAAGGCCTTGTTTTCTTTCTCAACTTGGTAGCCGTTATTTTCCAAAGCCAAATTTTCCACCTGCTTCAAGAGTCCGTCCATTTCCTTAGGATTTTCTACATAGAAGCGAGCTGCAGTGACTTGAGGTTCACCATTACCCAAAATGCTTTGGCTACTTTCATAGTCTGTAAAGACCTGGTTCTCACTGAAGTCAGAAGACAAACCTGTAAATTTCTCTTGTTTTTTACCAGAGAAGATTCCGACGATTTCAAACTCGACAGTTTGTCCTTTGCCAGATTCTGACTGACCAGCATTCAAGCTAATCTTGTCATGAAGGGAAAGACTATTCTTCTTAGCCAACTCTTCGTGGATGAGAATTTTCTTGGAATCTCCTTTTTGAAGGTGTCGGCCTTCTTTTAAGTTGAAAGCCGAGCTGGTAAAGGTCACATCCTTAGATGAATCCTCAAGAGCCGTTAAACTAACCAGATTCTTGTCCGCAGCTGACAAATCATCACGCTCCACGTTCTGCTCGCCACTCACCGCTTCCTTGTCTTTTAGTTTTGCGACCGTCTCCAGTTCAGGAGAAACATTTTCCAGGCCCTTAATCTTGCTGACAGATGCTAGGTCCGATAACTTGAAGGTCTGTCCGTTTTCTATCTTTTTAATTGAAAAAGATGTATTGAGTGATTTGTAAAGATTGGTTTCCACTGTTTTGTTGGACTTCATCAGCGTCAAACAGGCTGAAATTCCAGCCAATAGGACCAATAAAATCAGAAATAGAATAAAACTTCTCAGTCGTTTTCTGCTGACATAGGCCCAAGCTCTTTGGATTGGATTCATTTGTCACCTCCATATTTGTAAGACTATTATAAAATCCAAATATGAAATGTTTATGAAATACAAAAAAAGAGCAAAAATTTTTTGCTCTACTTGAATTATATGAAAACAAAAGAGCTAGCTTAAGCTAACTCTTATCCTATGCGGAGAGAGGGACTTGAACCCTCACGACCTAAAGCGGTCACAGGATCCTTAGTCCTGCGCGTCTGCCAATTCCGCCATCCCCGCGTCGATTACTTTACTAGTATATCAACTTTTAGGATCCTTGTCAACACTTTTTTTCAATTTTTTTCATTTCATCAACCAAATTACTCTGAAATTTCATTTAGATTTTCATCTACTAACTTAGCTCCCAGTGTATTTTTGAAATGTCCAAGGGCAAATTGGTGATTTTCAGGCCAGATGGAGGCAACAGCTGGTTTAACAACCTCGATATCATATCCTAGATTGTAGGCATCTATAGCTGTATGCAGGACACAGATATCCGTCAAGACCCCTGTTAAGATAACTGTAGAAATCCGACGCTCTCTCAAACGGATATCCAGGTCAGTCCCAGAAAAAGCTGAGTAATGGCGTTTATCCATCCAAAAGACACGACTGTCTGAACCATGCTCTTGATAAAAGGTCCCCAAATCTCCATATAAATTTCGTCCACTAGTCCCAATCAAATTGTGAGGAGGAAATAACTTGCTTTCTGGATGGAAACAATCATTTTCTTCGTGAGCATCAATGGTAAAGAAGATATAATCTCCGCGTTCAAAAGCTAATCGAGTCACCTTGCTAATAGCTTCCGAAATTGCCTGAGCTGGAGCGCCTGCTGTCAATTTTCCACTATCAGCAACAAAATCTTCTGTATAATCAATCGAAATTAAAGCCTTAGTCATTAGTAATCTCTTTTCTTCACTTCTTCAAAAATATCTGAAATCAAGACCTTAAGATAGGTTCCCTTCATTCCAAGTGAGCGACTTTCAATAATCCCTGCAGACTCAAGTTTACGAAGAGCATTGACAATCACAGAGCGGGTGATTCCGATACGGTCTGCAATCACAGACGCAGTCAATTGCCCTTCATTTCCATTTAATTCCCCTAAAATTGCTGAAACAGCGCGGAGTTCTGAATAAGAAAGGGTGTTAACTGCCATGGTAACAGCAGTACGGCGACGGATATTTTTCTCATCTTCTTCACGCTGGAAGTTAAGGAGTTGAATTCCAACAACGGTACTCGCAATCTCAACAAGAATCAAATCCTCGTCTTCGAATTTTTTATCATTGCGCCAAATAATCAAAGAACCAAGGCGAATCCCTGATACATGAATCGGTGCAATAGTCGTCAAACCATCTGGAAAGTCTGCACGACTCTCCACAGGGAAAATACTCAAATCATGATCAACTGTCAGATTGGCTTCTGTATCGTAAATCATGTTCGCACCTTGAATGTACTCATCCGGGAAAATCTTAGTTTGGAAGAATTGCTCTACACGATCTGTATTGGTTTTGTAACGCATAAAATAGCCAAGGAGACGTCCCTTGCTATTGACGATGCAGGCGTTACAGTCAATAATGTCTGCCAATTGACGGGTAATCGCATTGTAGGGAAGTTCTTCCTGCAACTGCTCCTCTGAGCGCTTCAGGATAGACGTAATTTTTCTAGTTTTTTCTAATAAATGTGCCATTTTTCACCTCGAATATAATCGCTATCATTATAACATAAACAGCTTGAATTTTCAATTATTATCTGAAAATTGCTTATTTAATTGCAATTTGAAAAAACAAGAATATTTTTAATTAAATTGCTTCTTTTCTATTGACAAGCTCCCTCTTTTTGTGTATTATAATATTACAAGAAGATAATATATCTATTTTATTTATCTTTCTTTTACATTCGGTCTCCTTATATAAAAAAGCGATTCATATTGAACCGCTTTTTCTTATTTATCACCCTTGTTACGAATCACAAATCCTGTTTTCTTTTCGCTTGAAGTATTGCGTGGTTTTTTATTATCCTTACGGTAACGTTTTTCCTTATCAAAACGATCGTTGCTACGACTTCCTTTTTTAAAATCATCACGACAACCATTGCCACGGCGATCACGGTCTCGACGGTCGTCCCCACGACGGCTTCCACGACTTCCCTTAGCTTTACCACCGAAGCCATTACCTGATGGTTTAAATGGAAGTGGTTTTTCACGTGCAATCTCCACTTCAGGAAGACTATCTGGATCTTGAACAGTCAAACTCAAGATATACATCGCCAATTCTTCTGGAGTAAATTCAGCAGCTAACTTACGAGCATCCTTGCCGAATTTCTCAAAGTTGGCACGGATAGTCTCATCTGCAAAATCACGTTCAATTTTCTTGAGAGCTACGTGTTTTTTAGCTTGGAAGGCTTCTTCTGCACTTGCAGGTTTGAGACCTTTCATGCGTTTCTTAGTCAAGTTCTCAATGATTTGGAGGTAGCCCATTTCATTTGGTGATACGAAGGTAATCGATTGACCTGACTTACCAGCACGACCTGTACGACCGATACGGTGAACATAACTTTCCGGATCTTGTGGAATATCGTAGTTATAGACATGAGTCACACCTGAAATATCCAAGCCACGCGCTGCAACGTCTGTCGCAACCAAAACATCAAGATTTCCATTTTTAAAGTCACGAAGAACACGAAGACGTTTGTTTTGGTCTAGGTCGCCATGAATTCCTTCTGCGCGGAAGCCTCGGATTTTAAGACCACGAGTCAATTCATCTACACGGCGTTTTGTACGACCAAATACGATAGCAAGTTCTGGTTGTTCCACATCCATGAGACGAGTCATGGTATCAAATTTTTCTTGTTCCTTAATTCGAATATAGTATTGGTCAACCAATTCTGTTGTTAATTCTTTAGCAGCAATCTTGACATGCTCCGGTTCTTTCATGAACTGAACACCGATACGTTTGATGGCTTCAGGCATAGTTGCTGAGAAAAGTAAGGTTTGACGGCTTTCAGGGACACGGGAGATGATCGCTTCAATATCTTCGAGGAAGCCCATATTGAGCATTTCGTCAGCCTCATCAAGAATCAAAGTTTCAATATCTTGTAATTTCAAGGCCTTGCGTTTGATTAAGTCTAATAGACGTCCTGGTGTTCCTACAACAATATGAGCACCTGATTTAAGGGCCTTGATTTGTTTTTCAATACTAGAGCCTCCATAAACTGAGCGAACTTTTACACCCTTACTGCGACCAAAGCGGAAAAGTTCTTCTTGACTTTGGACAGCAAGTTCACGAGTTGGAGCGATAACCAAGGCTTGGATAGTCGCTTCTTCTGTACGGATTTTTTCAAGGGTTGGCAAGCCAAAGGCTGCAGTTTTTCCTGTACCAGTCTGAGCTTGACCGATAACGTCCTTACCTTCAAGAGCCAAGGGAATAGTTTGTTCTTGGATAGGGCTGGCTTCTACAAATCCAGCTTTTTCAATCTCTGCTAGCAAATCAGCAGACAAGTTTAATTCATTAAATTTCACGTTATTCTTCTTTCTAAAGGTGGTGCGAAGCCACCCTATAGGGCTTAGTTTATACTTTTCTTTTTATGACGTATTTTCATATACTGGATACAAAATCGTGTTGCTTCTTTTCCACAAAAGAAAAGTACTGTTTTCTTTGCAACCTATCTAGTATAACACAAGACCAGAACAAAAGATAGCCCAATCCATCGATAATGTCATGTAAACGATTTTTCTGAGAAAATAAGGCTGAAATTTCCACTATTTCATAATCTTTTTTAAAGCGTAGCAGAATTGTGCAAAAGTTTTTTTCTTGTGCTAGAATGAAAATCGAATAGGAGGAACTCTAAATGTTAACTTATGATTTAATCGTTATCGGATTTGGTAAAGCTGGTAAAACACTAGCTGGTAAATTAGCTTCAGCTGGGAAAAAAGTTGCCCTCGTTGAACGTAGCAAAGCTATGTACGGTGGAACTTGTATCAACATCGGTTGTATCCCAACTAAGACTTTGCTAGTTGCTGCTGAGAAGGACTTGTCTTTTGAAGAAGTGATTACTACCAAAAACACGATCACTGGTCGCCTCAACGGTAAAAACTATGCGACTGTTGCTGGTACAGGCGTAGATATCTTTGATGCGGAAGCTCACTTCCTTTCAAATAAAGTCATCGAAATCCAAGCTGGTGATGAAAAGAAAGAACTGACTGCTGAAACAATCGTCATCAACACTGGTGCTGTTTCAAACGTCTTGCCAATTCCAGGACTTGCTACAAGCAAGAATGTCTTTGACTCAACAGGTATCCAAAACTTGGACAAATTGCCTGAAAACCTTGGAGTCCTTGGTGGCGGAAATATCGGTCTTGAATTTGCTGGTCTTTACAACAAACTTGGAAGCAAGGTTACGGTTCTAGATGCCTTGGATACTTTCCTTCCTCGTGCAGAACCTTCAATCGTTGCTCTTGCTAAACAATACATGGAAGAAGATGGCATTGAATTGCTTCAAAACATCCGTACTACTGAAATTAAAAACGACGGTGACCAAGTGCTTGTCGTAACTGAAAACGAAACTTACCGTTTCGATGCCCTTCTCTACGCAACTGGACGCAAACCAAATGTAGAACCACTTCAACTTGAAAATACAGATATTGAACTAACTGAACGTGGTGCTATTAAAGTGGACAAACATTGTCAAACAAACGTTCCTGGTGTCTTTGCAGTTGGAGATGTCAACGGTGGACTTCAATTTACTTACATTTCACTTGATGACTTCCGTGTTGTTTACAGCTACCTTGCTGGAGATGGCAGCTACACACTTGAAGACCGTCTCAATGTACCAAACACCATGTTTATCACACCTGCACTTTCACAAGTTGGTTTGACTGAAAGCCAAGCAGCTGATTTGAAACTTCCATACGCTGTTAAGGAAATCCCTGTTGCAGCAATGCCTCGTGGCCACGTAAACGGAGACCTTCGCGGAGCTTTCAAAGCTGTTGTTAATACTGAAACAAAAGAAATTCTTGGAGCAAGCATCTTCTCAGAAGGTTCTCAAGAAATCATCAACATCATCACTGTTGCTATGGACAACAAGATTCCTTACACTTACTTCACAAAACAAATCTTCACTCACCCAACCTTGGCTGAAAACTTGAATGACTTGTTTGCGATTTAATACTCTTCGAAAATCAAATTCAAACCACGTCAGCGTCGCCTTACCGTACTCAAGTACAGCTTGCGGCTAGCTTCCTAGTTTGTTCTTTGATTTTCATTGAGTATAAGTTAAAATCTCATCTTAACGAACAGCCCTCTGTGGGCTGTTTTTACTTCTGCGGAACCTCAAATCCGTCTTTTCCCTCTTTTATGATATAATAGAAACATGAAATTAAAAACTACTTTGGGCCTTCTTGCTGGGCGTTCTTCCCACTTCGTTTTAAGTCGTCTTGGCCGTGGAAGTACGCTCCCAGGAAAACTCGCCCTTCAATTTGATAAAGATATTTTACAAAACCTAGCTAAGAACTACGAGATTGTCGTGGTCACTGGAACCAACGGAAAAACCTTAACAACTGCCCTCACTGTCGGCATTTTAAAAGAAGTTTATGGTCAAGTTCTGACCAACCCAAGTGGTGCCAACATGATTACAGGGATTGCGACAACCTTCTTAACAGCCAAGTCTTCTAAAACTGGGAAAAATATTGCCGTCCTAGAAATCGACGAAGCCAGTCTATCTCGTATCTGTGACTATATCCAGCCAAGCCTTTTTGTCATCACGAATATCTTCCGTGACCAGATGGACCGCTATGGTGAGATTTACACAACTTACAAGATGATTTTGGATGCCATTCGTAAGGTGCCTACAGCTACTGTCCTCCTTAATGGAGACAGTCCACTTTTCTACAAGCCAGCTATTCCAAATCCTGTAGAGTATTTTGGTTTTGACTTGGAGAAAGGTCCAGCCCAGCTGGCTCACTATAATACCGAAGGGATTCTCTGTCCTGACTGCCAAGGAATCCTCAAATATGAGCATAATACCTATGCAAACTTGGGTGCTTATATCTGTGAAGACTGTGGATGTAAACGTCCTGATCTCGACTATCGCTTGACAGACTTGGTCGAGTTGGCCAACAATCGCTCTCGCTTTGTCATTGACGGTCAAGAATACGGTATCCAAATCGGCGGGCTCTATAATATCTACAACGCCCTAGCTGCAGTTGCCATCGCCCGTTTCCTCGGCGCAGATTCGGAACTAATCAAGCAGGGATTTGATAAGAGCCGTGCTGTCTTTGGACGCCAAGAAACCTTTCAAATTGGTGATAAGGAATGTACCCTCGTCTTGATTAAAAATCCAGTCGGTGCGACCCAAGCTATCGAAATGATCAAACTAGCACCTTATCCATTTAGTCTATCTGTCCTCCTTAACGCTAACTATGCAGACGGAATTGATACCAGCTGGATCTGGGATGCGGATTTTGAACAAATCACTGACATGGACATTCCTGAAATCAACGCTGGCGGTGTTCGCCATTCTGAAATTGCACGTCGTCTCCGAGTGACAGGTTATCCAGCTGAGAAAATCACTGAAACAAGCAATCTGGAACAAGTTCTTAAGACAATTGAAAACCAAGACTGCAAGCATGCCTATATTCTGGCTACCTATACTGCTATGCTGGAATTCCGCGAACTGCTGGCTAGTCGTCAGATTGTTAGAAAGGAGATGAACTAATGGTTTATACTTCACTTTCCTCAAAAGATGGCAATTACCCTTATCAGCTCAACATCGCTCACCTCTACGGAAACCTCATGAATACATACGGGGACAATGGAAACATCCTCATGCTCAAGTACGTGGCTGAAAAACTAGGGGCCCATGTGACGGTTGACATCGTTTCACTTCATGATGATTTCGATGAAAATCACTACGACATTGCCTTTTTCGGAGGTGGTCAAGACTTTGAACAGAGTATCATTGCAGACGACCTACCTGCTAAAAAAGAGAGCATTGACAACTACATCCAAAACGACGGGGTGGTTCTGGCTATCTGTGGTGGTTTCCAACTATTGGGTCAATATTATGTTGAAGCTTCAGGCAAACGCATAGAAGGGTTAGGAGTCATGGGCCACTACACCCTCAACCAGACCAATAACCGCTTTATCGGTGATATCAAGATTCATAATGAAGATTTCAATGAAACCTACTATGGATTTGAAAATCATCAGGGCCGAACCTTCCTCTCAGATGACCAAAAACCGCTGGGACAGGTGGTCTATGGAAATGGAAACAACGAAGAAAAGGTCGGTGAAGGGGTTCATTATAAGAATGTCTTTGGTTCTTACTTCCACGGACCTATTCTCTCTCGTAATGCCAATCTGGCTTATCGCCTAGTCACTACCGCCCTCAAGAAGAAATATGGTCAGGACATTCAACTCCCTGCTTATGAGGACATTCTCAGCCAAGAAATCGCTGAAGAATACAGCGACGTCAAAAGCAAGGCTGACTTTTCTTAAACAAAATGAAACTATATCAAAGAACTCCGTTATCTTGTCGGAGTTCTTTTTGTCTGTTCTTTTACCCTTCTCCCTTGCATTTTCTCTCTTTTTTTGCCAAAATAGAGGGGTAGAAAGAAGGTAGCATATGTCTAAATTACAACAAATCGTAACATATCTTGAATCAGAAAAACTAGACGTCGCTGTCGTATCTGACCCCGTCACAATCAATTACCTCACTGGCTTTTACAGTGATCCCCACGAACGCCAAATGTTCCTCTTTGTCCTAGCTGATCAGGAATCCCTCCTCTTTGTCCCAGCCCTTGAGGTTGAGCGTGCAAGCAGCACTGTTTCCTTCCCAGTTGTGGGCTATGTGGATTCTGAAAATCCATGGAAAAAAATGAAAGATGCTCTTCCACAACTTGACTTCAAACGTGTAGCTGTTGAGTTTGACAATCTCATCTTGACTAAATACCATGGCTTGAAATCAGTTTTTGAAACAGCCGAGTTTGAAAACCTCACTCCTCGCATCCAACGCATGCGCCTCATCAAATCAGCTGACGAAGTGCAAAAAATGATGGTTGCAGGTCTCTATGCGGACAAGGCAGTTAAGGTTGGTTTTGACAATATTTCTCTTGATAAGACGGAGACAGATATCATCGCCCAAATCGACTTTGCTATGAAGCGTGAAGGCTATGAAATGAGCTTTGATACTATGGTCTTGACTGGTAATAATGCTGCAAATCCACACGGTATCCCAGCAGCAAACAAGGTTGAAAATAATGCTCTTCTCCTCTTTGACCTCGGTGTTCTGGTCAACGGCTATGCTTCAGATATGACTCGTACAGTCGCTGTTGGTAAACCAGACCAATTCAAGAAAGACATTTATAACTTGACTCTTGAAGCTCAACAAGCTGCTCTTGACTTTATCAAACCAGGTGTGACTGCCCATGAAGTGGACCGCGCTGCCCGTGAGGTCATCGAAAAAGCTGGTTACGGCGAGTACTTCAACCACCGTCTTGGTCACGGTATCGGTATGGATGTCCACGAATTCCCATCTATCATGGAAGGAAACGACATGATCATCGAAGAAGGCATGTGCTTCTCTGTTGAACCAGGTATCTATATCCCTGGTAAAGTCGGTGTCCGTATCGAAGACTGCGGTGTTGTTACCAAGGATGGCTTTGACCTCTTTACAAGCACCAGCAAAGATTTGCTTTATTTTGATTAAAATTTTTCAAAAATCTTCCCACAATAAAACGCATACTATCAAGGTTCTTGAACACTTGATAGTATGCGTTTTTCTAATTTGAAAGACTTTTGGCTCAGACTCTTTACTTAATCTTCTTAATACTTTGACTAAGAATAAATCCTACAATCATCCCTACCATATTTTGCATGAAATTCGGTAGGATTTCTGGTAGGGCTGCTGCCCAGCCATTCATCAATGTAGAACCCAAGGCGTAACCCCCTACCATGGCAATCGTTGCTAAGATAAGACCTAGCCACTGAGCTTTTCCTTTAAATCCTGCAAAAAATCCCTGCAAGCCATGGTTGACCAAGCTAAAGAACATCCACTGAGGGTAGCCTGATAAGAGGTCAATCAAGAAACCTGCTAGTCCTCCGACTACAGCTCCTTCACGACTACCAAAGTAAAAGGCCGCGAAGAAGACACCCGCATCTAAAAGAGTTAGAATGCCTGTCGGTGTTGGAATTTTTAAGAAATAGCCTAGAACCACAGAAAGGGCGGTTAATAGAGATACAAGTGCGATTTTAGTTGTTTTTGTCTGCTTCATATTGTCTTACTCCATACTGATCTGCTTGTGCAATAGCACGAAAAACGAAAGCCTTAGAACTTTCTACTGCTGGTAAAAGTTCATCACCTTTAACCAAGTGACTGGCGATGCTAGAGGCAAAGGTACAACCTGCGCCAGCATTTTGCCCTTGGATAACGGGATTTTCTAGGACTGTAAAGTTTTGTCCATCATAAAATACATCTACAGCCTTGTCCTGATTAAGGCGATTGCCTCCCTTGATAATGACTGCTGGCGCTCCTAATTCATGCAATTTCTGCGCTGCCGTTTTCATATCTTCCAAGGTTTTAATTTCCTGACCAACCAATAATTCTGCTTCAGGAAGATTAGGCGTGATCACACTGACATAAGGGAAAAAGCGAATCAATTCTTGGCAGAGTTCACTTACAGCTACGTCGTGTGTTTCCTTGCAGACCAAGACAGGATCCAGAACCACAGGCACTCCTGGGCGTTGCTTGATAAAGTCCAAAGCCTTCTCAGCTACGCTGACAGTTGGTAGAAGACCAATCTTAATCCCTGCAAATTCCACATCACGCAAGCTATCTAATTCATGTTGAAAAATGGTATCGTCAGTTGGAAAGACCTCAAAGCCTTTTTCTGTTAAGGCGGTCAAACAAGTCACAGCTACAAAACCATGCAAGCCGTTTAAGGTATAGGTAGCCAAATCAGCTGACAAACCACCACCACTAAAAATATCATTTCCAGAAAGTGCTAAAATACGATTATTCTTCATAACGAATCTCCTTTAAATACAAACCATTAGGTGCTGCCGTTGGACCAGCAAGTTGCCTGTCCTTCTTCTCCAAGATGAGGTCAATCTGCTCCACTTGCATACGGTTGTTGCCGATTTTGAGCAGTGTCCCCACCATATTGCGAATCTGCTTATACAAGAAACCATTTCCTGAAAAGGTAAAGGTCAAAAACTGGCCTGTCTCATCAACCCTGAGACTAGCTTCTGTAATGGTGCGAACCTTATCCTCTACACTAGTCCCAGAGGCTGTAAAACCGGTAAAATCATGGGTTCCCTCTAGCTTTTTGATTGCCATCTGCATCCGTTCCACATCGAGTGGATAGGGAAAGTGAGTGGCATAGTAACGGCGCATAGGATTTTTGGGACGGCCCCTGTCTACGATAAACTCATAGGTCTTGCTATGCTTGGCATAACGACAATGAAAATCATCCGTCACGAGCTCAATTGAAATCACATCAATATCTTCAGGGGACTGAGTGTCTAGAGCAAAACGGAGCTTTTCCTCATCCATCTGATAAGGTAGGTCAAAATGAATAACCTGTCCCAAAGCATGAACCCCACTATCAGTCCTACCAGCACCGTGAACAGTAATGGCTTGCCCTTTATTTAACTTAGTCAAGGTTTTTTCAATTTCTTCCTGAACGCTACGTGAATGAGGCTGGCGCTGAAAACCAGTAAAGGCGTAACCATCATAGGAAATAGTTGCTTTGTATCTTGTCATAACTTCTATTTTATCAAGAAATTAGTCTGTAAGCAAGGTCCTAAAACAAATATTGTATGGGTACAAAATTCACAAAAAGAAAAACTTAGGAACCAATCCTAAGCTCTCTTTTGAAGTAGGTACATGACAAAGATAGAGGTTACAATCAACCAACCTCCTAAGATACTAAAGACCAGCATCCCATTGTGAGTTAGTAAGCCAATTGCACTTAGAACGAATGGTGTCGTAAAGGCTCCGAAACTACAGCCTAATACAGCAAATGAAGTTGCTTGATTGAGGAGTTTAGCTGGAATTCTTTCAGAGACAAGTTGAAAAACTGTCGTCAAGGCTACACTGTAGGCAAAACCAGCCAGAATGCTTCCTGCCACTACCACCCACAAGGATGGAGACAGGGCAATCACGATTTGCCCTAAGCCAAAGGTAATACCTGACCATAGGAGCAATTTCTCTTTAAAGATAGAAATCAAGAAAGAAAAACTCACACCAGCCACAATCCCGATCAACTGCATGACACTAAGTACAAAACTAGATAACTGGGCATCTCCCAGTCCTCTTTCCACCATCAAACTTGGAATACGAATAGTAATAGCCGTATTGGTACAAACTACAACTGCCGCTTCGATAGCTAGGATAAAAATCAAACCTTTCATTTCCCGAGTTAAGCGACTTGCTTCCCTCGCTTTTTTCTTGACTTCTTTCTTTTCTTTTCCATAAGGGACAAAGAGCAGATAAAGGGTCAGCACCAAAAATCCAGCACTATAAGCTAAGAAAGTAGCTGTCCAACCAAAGGCCAACAACTGACCGACTGCCAAGGTGATGAGAGAAGCCCCAACAACCTCTGCAGAACCGCGTAAGCCTAGCATCTGAATTCGCGTTTTTCCTTGATAGCGTTCACTGATAATAGAAATGGCCTTAGCATTGATCATCCCAACACCCAAACCAAAAAGAATCCGTGTTCCAAAGACAAAGGGATAGGCTTGATACCAAAAGGGTGCTGTTCCACTCAGTGATAAAATCAGCAAGCCCAAACTAATCTGTAAGCGCTCAGGAAATATTTTTTCTAAGATGCCATTTAGTAGTAACATAATCATGATCCCGAAGGAAGGCAAGCTCGCCAAGAGCTCAATTTGTTCCTTAGGGTAGCCTTGATAATAGTCAAACATAGCTGGCAGGGCACTCGAGATGGAAAAGGATGTAATCAAAACGAGGGAGAGAGCCAAAATACTGGCCCGTTCTAAAAATTGTTTCATGAAATTTCTTTCTATATTTCTCTCAATCTTCTACTTTTTTGATAGTTATCAAACAAGCAAGAAAAGAAGAAGCCTCTTTGGTGTACAGACTCCTTCTTAAACTCGAAAATGAATCCCTTGTATCTTAGGATGACTTTCTCTTGATTTGCTTGATAAAGTAGAAGATAAATCCTGCCACCATATAGGCAACAAAGATAATCAGACACCACTTGAACACGACATCCCACCCCTTGTTCACATTCAAAAAGAAGTAAGGGAAGGGACTGACCTTAGAATTAGGAACATCAAGTTTCAGTACCAAGCCATTAAAAAGAGCAAAAATCATATAAAGCAAGGGTAAAATCGTCCACACAACTGGATCCCAAATCTTGTATTGACCCTGTTTGTCAAAAAAGAGGGTATCTGCTAAAAACCAGAGGGGAACGATATAGTGGCAAAGGAAATTTTCTAGGGTATAGAAATTAGTCGCAATAGGCGCTAATAGGAAATGGTAAATCACACAGGTAATCATGATACTCATGGTGACTCCACCTTTTAAGCGCAAAAGACTTGGTCTTTGCCAGTCTTCACCTAAACGGCTCATAACCTTTAGGAGATAGAGCGTAAAAATCGCGACTAAAAGGTTGGACAGAACCGTATAGTAGAGAAGCATCCCAAAGCCACCATGCTTGGCGATTTCAAGATAAACTCCCGTAAAAGCCGCTAGAAACAAGAAGATACGGCTATAAAATACAAGTTTGTAGTGCTTTGACATGCTTAAATTTTCTTCACAAACTCAGATTTGAGTTTCATGGCACCAAAACCATCAATTTTACAATCGATATTGTGGTCGCCTTCTACGATGCGAATATTTTTCACGCGCGTCCCTTGTTTCAAATCTTTTGGCGCACCTTTTACTTTTAAGTCCTTGATGAGAGTGACTGTATCACCGTCAGCCAATTTATTTCCGTTGGCATCGATAGCAACAAGGCCCTCTTCTACATCTGCAACTTCAGCAGGATTCCACTCATAAGCACACTCTGGGCAAACCAGTAGGGCACCGTCTTCGTAGACATACTCTGAGTTACATTTTGGGCAATTTGGTAGCTTGTTCATGGTTTCTCCTTATCATCATTCACTATTCTTTGAAAATCAAAATTTCTCGAACAGCAACTATTATACCTTAAAATCAGCATTTTGACAAATGAGTCGCCGGAGAAGCAAAGAAAAAATCATGTAACTTTGTCTGCTACATGATTTTTAAAAGATAGTTTATCATGAGTAGTGATACAGAAACTCATGATAGAAAGGGATGCATTTATCTTACAAACCTGGTGCTTGTCCAAGTTCTGCGGCAAGCATCCAGATTGTTTTATCAGTTTCAGTTTTAGCATCTGAGAAGATACCGTTTGTCACATCATCACCCTCTTCATCAGTGACATCCAAACCTTTTTGGAAGAGTTCTGACAAGTAACGGTAGATAGCAAGCACACGTTCCAAGCTTTCTTCAACATTACGGTATTCACCAGCTCCTTCTTCGATTTCACTATTTTGAAGGAATTCTGTCAATGTAGAGAATGGGCTACCACCAAGTGTAATCAAGCGTTCGCTGATTTCATCCAATTGGCCATCAAGAGCTTCCATATACTCATCCATTTTTGGATGCCATACAAGGAAACCACGACCACGCATGTACCAGTGCACTTGGTGCAAGGCAACGTGGGCTACGTATAAATCAGCAACAGCTTGGTTCAAGACTTCCTTTGTTTTTGCCAATGCTACTGGCGCTGCTTTTGTTAATGATGTTACGTCTTTTACTGCTTCTTTTTTCAATTCTACCATTTTATTTTACCTCATTCATTATTATTTGTAACCACTTCTTAGTGTTTACTCCCTTAGTATACTACTAAGGAAAACCAATAGCAAGCCAAATGACTCACATGAGAAAAGTTGCAATAGACTGATAATTTAAGAAAAGTCTAAGCAGTTTTGATTAGCTGATTTAATCAGATTTACTTGAAAATTGGCTTTGGTAAAGTTCATAATAAAAGCCTTTTTCTTGGAGTGAGCTTTCGTAACTTCCCTGCTCAATAATCTGTCCGTCCTTAAGAACGAGAATCTTATTTGCTTCTTGAATAGTAGAGAGACGGTGAGCGCTGATAAAGCTAGTTCTTCCTTTCATCAAGCGTTTCATAGCTTTTTGAATTAAAAGTTCCAAATGGGTATCAACAGAGGAAGTCGCTTCATTCAAAATAAGAATTTTAGAATTGTCTAGGAGAGCACGCGCGATGCTCAACAGTTGTTTGTGCCCGAGGGAAATATTTCTTGACTCTTGATTCATCTCTATATTATAACCACCAGGAAGAGTTCGAATAAAATGGTCTACATTAGCCGCTTTAATAGTAAAAAAGAAAGGACGATATTTGTCCTTTCTCGATTTTAGCTTTTCTTCAACCCAATAATGTTGATAAAGAGTCGATTATTTTACAAAATCAAGCAATGCCAAGAAGCTTTCAGCTTCAAGTGACGCACCACCAACCAGGGCACCGTCAACGTCTGGGCAAGCCATGTATGAAGCAACGTTTTCAGGTTTAACAGAGCCACCGTATTGAACACGAACTTTGTCTGCAACTTCTTGACCAAAGTCAGCAGCTACAACGTCACGAACAACTTTACACATTTTTTGTGCGTCGTCTTGTGAAGCTGATTTACCAGTACCGATAGCCCAGATTGGCTCGTAAGCGATAACTGATGCAGCAACTTGTTCAGCAGTCAATCCAGCCAATGCAGCCGATACTTGAGCACCTACGAATTCAGCAGCTTTACCAGCTTCGTAAGTTTCAAGTGACTCACCACAACAGATGATTGGAAGCATACCGTTTGCAAAGATTGCTTTTGCTTTTTTGTTGATGTCTTCGTCAGTTTCATGGAAGTAGTCACGGCGTTCTGAGTGACCGATAACAACGTAGTCTGTACCGATTTCTTTCAAAACTTGTGGGCTTGTTTCACCAGTGAAAGCACCTGCATTTTCAAAGTAGCAGTTTTGAGCAGCAACTTTAAGGTTTGAGCCTTTTGCAGCAGCAAGAACAGTTGTCAAATCAAGAGCTGGAGCCGCGATACCTGCTTCAACAAGTTCTGATGAAGGAAGTTTTGATGCAACTGCTTCAACAAATGCTTTAGCTTCTTCTGGATTTTTGTTCATTTTCCAGTTACCAGCGATAAATGGTTTACGTGACATTTCACATACCTCTTTTTTCAATT
The DNA here is from genome assembly GCF_946190155.1 of Streptococcus mitis. GTDB lineage: Bacteria > Bacillota > Bacilli > Lactobacillales > Streptococcaceae > Streptococcus > Streptococcus mitis_CL. Next base: position 42,944 of record NZ_CAMHZL010000006.1, on the reverse strand, counting down.
TATTTTCTATTTATTTTATCACAATTAGACACAGCTTGCAAATCTTACTCGGATTTCAAGCTTGCTTTCAATGATTAATCCTTCCAGAGATCCATAGCATTTCTGAAATCTGCAGATACCTGTGTCAACTGAGGATTGCTTGCTTCTCTCTCTGCTCGTTTAGCCTCCACTTGAGCCACACTTTTGATACCTTCATGGCGCCAATTTCTCAAAATCGCCTGAATGTACTTCCAGTTTGGTTTGCCATTCAAAACCGCTTCACGAAGAGCCTCCTTAATCAAGTCAGCACTGGTCCCATCTTCCTTTAGTGTCTTGGTCAAATCCTCAATCTCAAAAGGTGTCAACAAGCGTCCTAATTCCTGCTGGAAGGTTTCCACCAAATTCTTGAGCTGGTTTTGAGGTGTCAACTGATCTGAATTCGAATGAGCAACTCCAAACAAGTCATCCAAACGTTCCAAAGCTAAACTAGCATCAAAAAGCAATTCGATTTCACCATTCAATTCGATGGTTCGATACTGAAGTAGTCCCCTCTCCGTCAGATTGGAAATGGCCTGATTGACATCCGAAATTTCCTTACCAATCCTTTCAGCAATCTGGCTTGGCGACATTTCATCCAAGCCTGTCGTATTTTGCAAATAGAAAAATTGCCAGACCAGAAAATCGTCGCTAGAAGGAAAGAGTTCCTTAAAATGCAAGAGAAGGGCACTCGGTAAAACCAAGTTCCCTGATTTAAAAGCGTCTAAATATGTCATAATTCCTCTTATAAATACCCAAAAGCAGATGCATCATCTTCTATTTTTCTCCAGTCAAAAGGGGTTTCCTGATAGACGGCATAATTCACCCAGTTACTGAAAAAGAGGGCTGCTGATGAAGACCAACAAAGACAAGGTGTCTGGTTGACATCATCATCCTTAAAGTAATTTTCTGGAATATGTGGATCTAAACCTGCATCACGATCTCGGAAATATTCATTTGCCAAGGTATCACGATCATATTCCAAATGCCCAAAACTATAAATTTCTCGTAAATCACGACTAGCCAAAATCGAAACCCCAACCTGAGGACCCTCTGATAAAATCTCGAGATTGGTTTTGTTTAAGACCTCTTCCTTAGAAATCTCCGTATGCCGTGAATGAGGAGATACATAGCTATCGTCAAAGCCTCTAAAGAGAAGGTGTCCTTCTTTTAAAGTATCCTGAGGATAAATACCTGATAACTTACTGTCCATCTGATATTTTTCCACTCCATAGCGCAGATAGAGTCCCGCCTGAGCACCCCAACAGATATGAAGGGTCGAGTAGACATGGGTCTTAGACCACTCAAGCACCTGGGTAAATTCCTCCCAATAGTCTACTTCCTCAAATGGTAAATGCTCAACGGGAGCACCCGTGATAATCATGCCATCAAAATACTCATCTTTGACTTCAGGAAAAGTTTTATAAAAGGTCTCCATGTGTTCTGAACGAGTTGTTTTAGAACGGTGGCTCTCCATATATAGAAAATCGATATCCAGTTGCAGGGGTGTATTGGCCAAATGGCGCAACAACTGGGTCTCTGTGACCATTTTTTGTGGCATGAGATTTAAAATCAAAATCTTCAAGGGACGGATATCTTGGTGGGCAGCACGTTGATCATCCATGACAAAGATGTTCTCTGTCCGTAAGATCTCAACAGCTGGCAATTTTTTATCAATTCGAATCGGCATAACCCTCTCCTAACTGTACTCTTTCAGGAATAATTGCTTGTGTTTAGAGTTAAAATGTAAACACTTGTTTCCTTTATTATACTGTAAGAAGATATAGTTTTCAATTATAGTTTTTCTCTAACTAGCTATAGTCTATTTTTATATCCTAATGTAGAGAAAACAGCCCTAGGGACTGTTTTTCATTAATAATGCATAAGAACTTTGTAATCGTAGTCACCGATTTTTTCACGGCCGTTCAATTCATCCAATTCAACAAGGAAGGCACAACCTGCTACAACACCACCAAGTTTTTCAATCATCTCGATAGTTGCCTTAACAGTTCCACCTGTTGCCAAGAGGTCATCCACGATAAGAACTCGTTGACCTGGCTTGATGGCGTCAGCATGCATAGTCAAGGTATCAACACCGTATTCTTTTTCGTAGTCAGCAGAAATAACTTCGCGTGGCAATTTACCCGGTTTACGAACAGGTGCAAAACCAATTCCCAACTCAAAGGCAACTGGACAGCCCACGATAAAACCACGAGCTTCAGGACCTACAATCATGTCAATTTTCTTGTCAGTCGCATACTGAACGATTTCACGAACAGCATAGCTGTAAGCATTCCCATCAGCCATCAAAGGACTGATATCACGGAAGGTAATCCCTTCCTTTGGATAATTTTCAATTGTTGCAATGTAATCTTTTAAATTCATCTTTTTCTTTCTTTCAAAGTTTTTTACTCTCTATTATAGCATATTTTTTAAGAAAGAAAAAAGGAAAAGTTAACTTCAATAATTATCTAACGATTTGACGATTTATGACTAGCCATAGCAATAAAGCCCAAGTTCTTTTTATTCTTATTAAACATTTTATACATAGTTAAAAACTGCTTTCTATTCTCCTTTTTACAAGCATTTACACAAATTTTCAACGTTCCTAGCCAACCTTCGTCATAAATCATACCTGATAATTTCATTAAGGTCATTTCACCAGTCAATACTTTCACATCACGATAGCCTGATTCTATCATCACCTGTTCCCAACCATCTTGAGTTAAAGGGCCTACATTTACATGAATTGCTTGTGACAGTTCCTGTCTGACAGACTCTTTAGCTTCCTTAAGAAGCACATCATGTGTCAAAAGAAGACCTTCAGGTTTTAAAACCCTTAGATATTCCATTACACATTTTTTCTTAGCTTGATCGGCTTGCATAGTCAGCATAGCTTCATTTATAACAATATCAAAACTAGCATCTTCATAAGGAAGTTTCATTGCATTAGCTCTTTCAAAACTGATTAAATGAGCAACACCTGCCGTTTCAGCAGATTTTTTAGCCACTTCTAAGGCTTGTCCATCCATATCAACAGCAGTTATCTTACAACCAAAACGCTGTGCCAACTCAATTGCTGTAGTTCCCCTATTGCACGCAACTTCTAGTATTCTCTTTTCTTTTGAAAATCCTCCTTCCGCAATTAACCAATCTGTGGCACGTTTTCCACCTGGACGTAAGCGTTTTTCCCCAGTTTTGCTAAAAACTTATGACCTGCTTCTGACATTTGAACACCTCTGTTTTTTCTTCATTATAACATAAAATGATATTGTCTGACAATTCTAATCTATTATTTGATAAACTAGAATCAAAAGCATACAAGCTGCCATGATTATAGCAAAAATCTATTAATCACCTCTCTAGATCGAATTCAATTGCTCATGTAGTTTACGCATATAGGTTACGATAACATATTTGTACTTTAGAGTTGCTGGCCTCCTTATCCGCTATATACGCTTTACTATCACGTGCCTATTCATATAACCAAGATTTCTCTATCTCTTTCTCTGCCGATTCTTATTTCCAACGTCAGACTTAAACAGTCTATCCTAATTCCGTTCGATCAGCTACTCACAATAGTTAGACTTGGGAATCACTTTTGGGTTTACTAGTATATGATCCCCGCAGAGGATTTATACCTCAGATGAACGGAATGTTCGTCGCACCTAAAAAAAACGAGTACTTTCGTACTCGTTCTCTGATATAAACTACTGATTAAAGTGAGTTTACGTCAACTTTGATACCAACACCTTGAGTAGTTGTGATAGTCAAGTTTGTTACGTAAGTTCCTTTAGCTGTAGCTGGTTTTGCTTTTTGGATTGTTTCGTTGAAAGCTTTGAAGTTTTCAACCAATTTTTCAGCTTCAAATGATACTTTACCGATGATTGCTTGAACGTTACCTGCACGGTCAGCACGGTAAGTAATTTTACCACCTTTAGACTCTTCAACTGCTTTAGCAACATCCATAGTTACAGTACCAGTTTTAGGGTTTGGCATCAAGTTACGTGGCCCAAGGACACGTCCAAGACGTCCAACAAGAGCCATCATGTCAGGTGTTGCGATAACTACGTCGAAGTCCAACCAACCGTCGTTGATTTTAGCAACAAGGTCATCTTCACCAACAAAGTCTGCACCAGCAGCCTTTGCTTCTTCAGCTTTTGCACCACGTGCGAAAACAAGAACGCGTGAAGTTTTACCAGTACCGTTTGGCAATACCATTGCTCCACGGATTTGTTGGTCAGCTTTTTTAACGTCGATGTTCAAGTTGTAAGCAACTTCTACAGTTGCGTCAAATTTTGCAAAGTTAGTTTCTTTTGCAAGTGCTACAGCTTCTTCTACACTGTATGCTTTTGTGCTGTCGATTTTCTCAAGAGCAGCACGAAGTTGTTTGCTTTTTTTAGCCATTTTCTATTCTCCTTGTAAGTGGTTCAATCGATTTTCATCTCCCACGTCACTTCTCGAAATGATGAAGTCTTGCGGGTTTTCAGTCTATTATTTTTCTTTTCCTACGTCGTTAAGTTCCCTTGCTGTACCCAAGTACAAGCTTCAGTCACTTGCCTAGTATGAAAAGCAACTAATAGACTGCTGTGAGATTTTCTACTGTGTTATTGATTAGTCAACAACAGTGAATCCCATAGAACGAGCAGTACCTTCGATCATACGCATTGCAGACTCTACGTTTGCTGCGTTCAAATCTGGCATCTTAGTTTCTGCAATTTCTTGTACTTGTGCACGAGTAACTGTAGCAACTTTAGTTTTGTTAGGTGTACCTGATCCTTTTTCAACACCTGCAGCTTTTTTCAAAAGAACAGCAGCTGGTGGTGTTTTAGTGATGAAAGTAAATGATTTATCTTCGTAAACTGAGATAACAACTGGAATGATCATACCAGCTTGGTCAGCTGTACGAGCGTTGAACTCTTTTGTGAATCCCATGATGTTGATACCAGCTTGACCAAGAGCAGGTCCAACTGGTGGAGCTGGTGTAGCTTTACCAGCAGGGATTTGCAATTTTACAAGTTTTTCGACTTTTTTAGCCATTTTTAAATCCTCCTTTGTGGTTTTGGCGGTAATTAAAGATTTTTACCTCCCACAAGTATGCTTTACACATACTCATCTATTATACACTATTTATCTGGAATTGCAAGAGAAAAGTTTATTTTTTAATCGACGTAATCTCCACCTTCAAAGCCGAAATACTCTTCCAAACTGAGGCCACTAGCTGCAATCTCTTTAGCCTCTTTTCCGACATAACGAAGGTGCCATTCCTCAGCCATATAGCCTGTTTCCTTTTCCTTACCTTTAAGATAACGGACAACAAAACCATAATCAGCCGCATGGTCCAAGAGCCATTGGGCCGCTTTTTCTTCTGTCACCAAATCACCATTTGTCCCAATCACATCAAAGGCCAAGCCTGTCTGGTGCTCGCTATAGCCAGGGCGGGCAGAGTAACGGTCTGCTGCAGCCTTTCCATCTTTATTGACATAATCTTGATAGAGGTTAGTCTGAGTCTCGTAACTTCTAAAACCACTGTATTGATCACTAATTGGGAAGCCTGCCTCTTGCATCGCTTTGATGAGTTTGACCAACTCAGCCTTGGCTGTTGGATTTTCACCTGGATTGTAGTTTTTCGATAATGGATAGTGTTTATTTGCTACGATAATTTCATCGTATTTCCCTTGGATACTGTAGTAGTCACCCTTATTAACCACTTCTGCTTTTTTCTGGGTAGCTTCTTGAGACTTATTTCCGACTGTTCCATCAACTTTGGCTGTTTGTTCTGTCTTAGCTGCTCCATCTTCATTTTTTGCTTTTTCTTGTGAACAAGCTGCTAGACCCAAGGCTAGCAAGGCTGTCAAGATAAGGTATCTTTTCTTCATTTCTACTCCTTTATTTCTAATAGGTTGTCTACTTCTGGCGATAAACAATTGACTAATTTTTTAATCTCATCCGGTTTTGCTTGGCAGGTTTCTGCTGTCATTTCTTCAAAGGGAACCCACCAGACTGGCCCACGCCCCTTTAGACCGTGACCATTCATGTCACCTCTTCGTCTAGGAAAAAGATGCCAATGAAGATGGGCATCACCATTTCCTAGCAGTTCGATATTCATTTTCTCGGCAGCAAAGGCCTTAGCAACTGCCTCTTGGACCAAACTCATTTCCTCTAGAAAACGGATTCTAGTTTCCTTCTCTAAATGGTGCAATTCCGTGATATGTTCCTTGGCTAGAAAGAGACTATAGCCTGCAAAATACTGGTGGTCTCCAATCACAAGATAGCCTGTTTCCAACTCTTTGACAAAATAGGGATTTTCTCCCTTCTTGATGTGCTCAATTCTCTGGCAAATAAGGCACATATTAGTCTACCAAATTGCTCTTAAGGTAAGCATCGACCATACGCTCTGTTGCGACTACCGAGTCAATATGAGTACGTTCATAAGAATGACTAGACTCGATACCAGCACCGAGAAGGGCGTGTTTGACTTCTGCCCCTGCAGACATAGCTGCTGAAGCGTCCGAACCATAAAATGGATAGATATCCAGTTTAAATGGAATATCTTGCTCTTTAGCCAAGGCCACTAAATGTTGACGGAAGTCATAGTGATAAGGTCCAGAAGCATCCTTGACACAGATAGATACTGTATATTCGTCTGTTTGCTGATCATCCCCCATAGCTCCCATATCCACAGCCAGATATTCTACTACCTGAGCAGGAATATTAGAGTTAGCCCCATGTCCCACTTCTTCAAAGACTGAAAAAGCAAAATGGGTTGTTACTGGCAATTCAATCTTCTCTTCCTTATAAATGCGAAGGAGATTGAGCAAAATCGCTGCGCTGACCTTATCGTCCAAATGACGAGACTTGATAAAACCTGTCTCTGTCACGATAGTTCGTGGGTCAAAGCTGATAAAATCACCGACCTCAATGCCAAGAGCACGAGTTTCTTTTTCATTGGTTACTTTTGCGTCCAAACGCACTTCCATATTGTCCTGGGTGCGTTCTGCAGTCCCCGCATCTTTGTAGACATGGCAAGAAGTCTGGTGGATAAGGATGGTTCCTGATACTTTTTCACCTGTGCTAGCCACATGAACGATACAGTTCTCACCTTCGATCATGTTCCAAGGAAAACCACCGATACGATCCAGTTTGAGACGGCCGTCTGGTTTGACAGCGCGAACAATAGCACCCAGCGTATCCACATGGGCAGTCACATAGCGTTGTTGTTCATCATTTTGACCTTTGATAGTTACATTGACACCGCCCTTGGCTGTGCGAATCGGTTGGTAACCGAAGCCTTCTAGAGTCTTTACTAAATAGTCCGAAATCTCACGAGTGAAGCCTGTTGGCGATGCGATGGCTGTCAGTTCTTTGATATAGTTTATAGTCTGATTCATTTCTTCACCTCTTTCCTACCATTATAACATTTTTCTAGTCAGACTCCTTCTCAAAAGGAGAAAAACTGTGTTTAGTTGCTTTCACTATAGATCCATGTTATAATACAAATACTTTGATTATGAAAGGAAAGTAACAAATATGAAATCATACTTTAAAGTATCGCTAGCCCTTGTGGCTTCACTTGTCCTCCTGCTCGGATGTTCCAAACAAGCATCAACACCTGCAAACAGCAGTTCTAAAGAAGACACAACAACTCAGTCAAGTGAGAGCAAACAAAGCACTGAGCAATCTTCTGAGAAGAAAGAAACAGCCAAGACACATACTTTTGTCAACAAAAGCAATCCTGGAATCACTTCTACCTTGGTTTATACTGTAGAAGGCGACAATGTTACCAAGCAAACCGGTCAGAATGTTGCAGATCCTGAAATCCTTGGTGCAACTCCAGAAGAGGTCAAGAGTACACTCGAGGATACCTATAAAGGTTATTACGGGCTAAAAGGTGTTAAACAAACCATTGAAATCAAAGATGGAAAAGTTGTTCAAGATCTCGAAGTTGATTACTCAACTGCAAGCCTTGACGAACTTAGAAAAGCACTCCCTGAAGAATATCCTGGTATTGGAAATCGTGTCAGTTTCTCAATCACTAAAAATGGACTAGAGACACTGGGATTCACTGAAAAGACAAACTAATCCCCTAAAATTTCATATAGACTAGTGTAGGTCCACCCCAAAAGTTAGACACAACTCTGACTCTTGGGGTATTTTTTTATAGTCCTGACCAATGAGTCCAATAGCCCCCTCTCAGTCCCATAAAAAGTGCATTTAAAACTTCATACACTTATAAAGCCATACGATAAAAGTTCTTTGAAATAGATAGAGATAAAACTTTAATTGTCAGACTAGTTTCTATTCGTTGTCAGGCCATATGAGAGGGGAGGTCTAGTTGATTTTGTAGTAGAATCATGTTATAATACAAAATACTTTGATTATGAAAGAAAAAGACATGAACAAATATTTTAAAATGACTCTTTGTATAGCTCTACCATTAGCTATCTTATTGGGATGTTCAAAACAATCAACAACCTCATCAACTAGCTCAGCAAAAAGTGAAACTACTCAGGTAGAATCTACTAGCCAGCAAGCTACAGAAAACAAATCTGAAGTAAAAACTGTGACCTTTGTAAATGATACTCGTACTGGCTTTAATTCTACTTTAACCTACACTGTAGATGGAGACAAAGTATTGAAACAATCAGGTCATAATGTCTATGATCCAGAGGCTCTTGATACTACTGCTGAAACTCTTAAAGCATTTGTTGAAAAAACTTATAAAGGATATCAAGGCCTCAAAGGTGTTACTCATAGCATCAAAATCAAAGATGGAAAGGTCGTTCAAGATGCTGAAGTCGACTTCACAGTCGCAAGTATTGACGAACTTAGAAAAGCCTTACCAGAAGAATACTCAGGCGTAGGTAACTATGTTAGCTTTACTGCTTCTAAGAAAATGTTAAAAGATCTTGGATATACTGAAAAAACTAACTAAGTGTCTTTTACAAAAATAAAAAACCTCGGCTTATGCCAAGGTTTTTTTATTCCATCTCAAAAACATCGCTTTCTTGCTTGTTTGGTAGAACCAATGAGAGCAAGATTCCGACAACGGCTGGTACTAACCATGGGAGTGATGCCTTGGCAAAAGGAAGAGCATTGACAAGGTTTGCAAGAAACTCAACCTTAAATGAGCTTCCTAATACGCTTGCAATGGCAATAGCTGTAACCACAGCAATTGTCAACTGCATACCTGGTTTTGAAAGAGCCACAAATTTGTTGACAATGACAATCATAACGATAGCAATCGTGATTGGGTACAAGATAACCAGTACAGGGATTGAGTACTTGATAATCGCATCAAGACCCAAATTGGCAATAGCAAATCCAATCAAGGTAAAGGCTGTCGCATAAACCTTGTAGCTGATTTGCGGGAAGCGTTCATTAAAGAACTCAGCTGTAGACACAATCAAACCAACTGTTGTTGTGAAGCAGGTTACGGTAACCATAGCTGCAAGGAAGAGTTGGGCTGTTGAGCCAAAGATTTCTTGAGTGGCTTGTGACAAGATGTAAACACCTGGTGTTCCACCCTTCATAGCTTCAGCTGGTACTGGGAAATGATTTCCAAGGAAGCCTAAACCAATGTATAGAGCGCTGAAGGCAAGGGCAACGACGATACCAACCACCCAAATAGTTGAAATGTATTCTTTCTTACTTGAGAAACCAAGTTGTTTCAAGGTTTGAACTGCGATTACGCTAAAGGCAACTGAAGCAAGGGCGTCCAAGGTATTGTAACCTTCTAGGAAACCTGTACCAAAGGCAGAAGCTTGATAAGCAGCTGATGCAGCTTGAGGACTTGTCCCACCGTATTTGAAAGCTCCTAGTACAACCAAGATGACAATCAAAATCGCAAAGACTGGCGTTAAAATACGGCCGATACGGTCCAAAATTTTTGATGGATTAAGCGAAATCAAATAGGCTGCTGCAAAATACAGAACTGTAAAGACAATCAAACCAAGACCTTTATTTGCATCCGACAAAAGAGGGCTAATCCCTACTTCGTAAGCTGTTGTAGCTGTACGTGGGATAGCAAAGAATGGACCGATTGACAAGTAAAGGACTGAGAGGTAAAGAGTCGCAAACCAAGGCGCTATCTTTGTTGAAATCTCGTAGATATATCCTTTAGGATTTAGCGTTCCAATAATAAGGGTCAAGACGGCGATACCAACGCCTGAAAAGACAAAACCTGCGATGGCAGGAAGAAAATGTTCTCCAGATAGAGCACCTAGAGAAGGCGGAAAAATCAAGTTTCCCGCACCAAAAAATATTCCAAACAGGAGTAAACCTGTTAGGGCACCTTTTTTAGCCATGAAAATCTCCTTCATATTTATAAAATACTGACCTAGTATATCATGAATAGGAACATGAAAAAAGCTTCACGAAGTAAATATTGAATGTTTTCAAGATTCTTAAAAATGAGAATTGTCTAAAAATAAAATTCTCCTACCGAGTCCACGTCAAGTAGGAGAAAATTCTAATGTTTATACTTCTCTTCAAACCACGTCAGCTTCACCTTGCCGTACTCAAGTACAGCCTGCGGCTAGCTTCCTAGTTTGCTCTTTGATTTTCATTGAGTATTAAAGTTCTTCGAAGGCCATCATGCCACCTTGGACATTGATAACCTCATAACCTTGTTCTGATAAGAATTGGCAAGCACGCGCCGATCTCATTCCAGATTTACAAATAACATAATGTAACTGGTCCTTGTCCAACTGGTTATAGATATCGGCTAATTGACTAAGCGGTAGGTTGTGGGCACCTTCTAAATGAAGAGCGTCAAACTCTTCCACTTCTCTCACGTCCACTAGAGAAAGTTGGTCGTTTTGGTAAAGCTGGTAAAATGCGTCAAAGGTTATTTCTTTCATTCTTTTTCTCCTAATACTCTTCGAAAATCAAATTCAAACCACGTCAGCGTCGCCTTACCGTACTCAAGTACAGCCTGCGGCTAGCTTCCTAGTTTGCTCTTTGATTTTCATTGACTATAAAATAGTTTTAATTCTTTTTTTCAAATCTGGCACCACTTCTGACTCAAACCAGGGATTTTTGGTCATCCAGATTTGATTTCGCGGTGAGGGGTGAACTAGTGGAAAATAGGTTGGTAAGTAGTTCTGGTAATGTTTTACCCGTTCTGTTACCTTGCCACTAATTTTTTCCTGTAAATAGTAGGCTTGGGCATACTGGCCAATCAAGAGGGTCAATTGAATATCTGGCAATTCTTGCAAGAGCTGTGGATGCCATTTTTCAGCAAAACCTGTACGAGGTGGTAAATCACCTGACTTACCATGCCCTGGAAAGTAGAAATCCATAGGCAAAACAGCAAAATAACCTGAATTGTAAAAGGTATCTTCATCCACACCTAGCCAGTCCCGCAAGCGGTCACCACTTTTGTCCTTCCAGTAAAGGCCTGCTTCTTGGGTTTTAAGTCCAGGTGCCTGACCGATAATATTGATGCGAGCAGTCTTTGGCGCTGCAAAGAGAGGCTCGATGCCACGCTTTGTATAGCTGACATTCTGCGGATCCGCCATGATAGCCTGCTTGATTCTTTCAATTTGAGACATCTACTTTCCCTCCAAAAAGAAGTCTAAGCATACAATCTCAGACTTCTATCGTTTTATTTGATCAATTCGTAAATAGCTTCGGCATAGATTGCTGCTGCTCGGAAGAGATCATCCAAGGCGATAAATTCATTTGCTTGGTGCATGGTGTCAATTGAGTCTGGGAACATGGCTCCGTAGGCAACACCTCGTTCTAGCAAGCGACCAAAGGTTCCACCACCGATGACTTGCTCGTGACCTTTAAGGCCAGTTTGTTTTTCATAGACATTCAACAAGGTTTGGACAAGTGGATCTTCCATTGGCACATAGTGAGGCGTGTGACCGTGTTCAGACAAGCTAACAGAAGCAACTGGCAAGTTTTCAAGGATTGACTTGATTTGCTCTGGACTTGTTCCTTTCGGATAACGAATGTTAAGGGCAATGGTATTATCAACACTTGTTTCGTCAAAGCGGAAGACACCGGCATTCATAGAAAGGGCGCCCATCTTTTCGTCCACATGGGCAATCTTGAGACTTTCACCCTCATGGTCGTTCAAAAGAATCTTACCAGCGATGTCAAGGTAGTCTTTTGCAGGTCCTGCAAAGTCAAACTGACTAAGGAAAAGAGCTAGGTAAGTCGCACCATTGACACCTGAAGCAGGCATAGCACCGTGGGCTGATTTACCAATAATCGTCACCTTGTATTGGCCAGCTTCTTCTTGTAGTTCTCCTCTAAGTTTGTGTTCTGCAACAAAGGCATCTAGTTTAGCTTGCAAGTCAGCCAAGTCACCTGAAATAACTGCTGTTGCTGATTCAGGCACCATGTTTTCACGTAAACCACCTGTAAAGCTGTGAAGACGGGCTGCACCTGTATTTTCTCCTGCAAAGTGGAGGTATTCAGTAATATTTCCTTTTTCACCGTTGATGATAGGGAACTCAGCGTCTGGAGAGAAACCAAAGTCTGGCTTGGCAAGTCCTACGTGCTCAAAGTAGTAGTCCATATCTGCCCAGCCTGATTCTTCGTCTGTTCCGACGATGAAGCGGACTTTCTTAGACGTTGGAAGGCCTAGTTCTTTGATGATTTTCAAGCCATAGTAACAAGCTGTTGTAGGACCCTTGTCGTCCGAAGCCCCACGCGCATAAAGGCGACCGTCCTTGATAGTTGGTGTGTAAGGGTCTGTGTCCCAACCGCTACCAGCTGGAACCACATCCATGTGGGCAAAGATGCCGAGAACTTCTTCTCCATCACCAAACTCAAAATGTCCTGCATAGTTATCAACATTTTTAGTTGGATAGCCATCACGGTCTGCAATTTCAAGGAATTTCTCCAAAGCTTTTACTGGACCAGGTCCAAATGGATGTTCAGCATCAACCTTGCTGTCATCACGTTCAGAGTTGATTTCTAAAAGGCTAAACAAGTCAGCCAAGAGGTCTTCTTTGCGTTTTTCTACTTCTGCTGTAAAATCAATTGCTGTCATTTTTTTCTTCTTTCTATCTTTTCTCGATGATTTCATCTACTGGCAAGCGGTAGCTTGGTTCCAATTTTTCGTCTGTGTATCCCACTGTAATCAAGAGTTCTGGGCGGAAGCGGTCTTCGATTTCCAAAACTTCGTTGACTTTTGATTTGTCAAAACCAAGAATCAGATTTGATCCGATTCCCTGATCTGTAAGAGCCAGAACCAAATTCATAGCAACCAAACCTGCATTGAGGGCTAGGTAGTCGCTGACTTGTTGCTCATTGTAACGGGCAAATTCAGCAGGCAAATTCTTCATAAAATATTGAAGTTGTTCTTCAGAAAAGTTATTAGCACCGCCGACACGAGCAATCTTACGAGCGCGTTTAGCCAGATCTGTGTCTGTAAACAAGGCAATGGTTACAGGCGCTGATGATACCTGTTCAAAGTTTGAACCGTAAGCCAATTTTGCCAGTTCGGTATTTTTCTCACGCACAACTACAAATTTCCAAGGCTGGCTGTTGTGGGCACTTGGTGCCAAAGTTGCAATTTCGATAGCCGTACGCACATCTTTTGGATCAACTGGCTTATCAGTGAAATGCTTAGTCGCATGACGTTTTTTATTTAATTCAAGAAATTTCATAATCGATTTCCTTTTCTAATTCTACTGCTTCCATTCTACCATAATTTGAAAGAGCTTGCAGGGATTTTTCATAGAAACAAACTGGAACAAGGATAAGCAACCGAATGAAGAAAACCATTTAAATCAGGAATCCCCTCATCCAGTTCCAATTAATTTTCAGCTGCTTAAAGAAACTAGTCCATCTTATATTCTGACTTTATAGCCTCCAAGAAATTCTTCACATCCTCTACATACCCATGCTTTTCTATTAAGCTTGCTAAGAGTTCCAGATTGTGCCCCTGATAGTTATCTTCACGACGTAGCTCTTCATACATTTCAATAAAAGGCAGGCCCTTGGACTTGGCCAATTCTAACTCAGCCTCGTAATCATAAGCGACTTTACGAAATAGGATATTTACCAATTCCCCATCTTCAACTTCTATCACGGCATACTGAGCACGGTGATTTTTTAACGCCTCCCAATCAAAATAGGGCATGCCAATCGACCCTGGATTGATGATTTGTTGCCCTTGACTGCCGTAGCGAAGCAACTGCTTGTGGACATGACCATAGATTGCCACGTCGGTTTCCGCATCTAGCAGTTGGTCAAATTTATCTGTATCATTCCCAACCAGTAGGTCCCCACCATAGTTTTTGTAAGGTAAATTATGAGAGATAGAAAAGCGCAGCCCATCAACTTCTTTCTTTTCCAGCAAAGGCAAGTTTCGTAGCCATACAATCGTTGCAGGATCCATTCGCTCCATCAAAAACTGGGTCATTCGCATTGATTGGATTTCTTGTGGATGTTCCAAACCATATTCACCATCCAAGGCCTCAAGGACACAATCATCCCAATTGCCTCGAACACTGGCTGTGATAGGAAGGTCCTTTAACAGAGCGACCAAGTCATTTGCACCGGGACCGGGAAGAAAAATATCTCCCAGAAGCCAGTATTCACTGACTCCTTGGTTTTTAGCATCTGCAATCACTGCTTCTAGGGCAGTTGTATTGCCATGAATATCTGATAAAATTGCGATTTTATGCTTCATATTATTACTTTCTAATATTCGTTTACATTAGTATTTCAAGCTATTTGTTTACATAAATTATGTATTCCTTGTATTTTCTTCAATCATTGTTCTGACCTTCTGGCGTTGTTCATCAGTGAGACCCAATTTTAGTAGTTGTTTTTCAATACTAAATTCTGAGGTATTGTATTTCTTATCATACATCTCTAATAATTTATTACGAAGAATAGGCTCGCTGATTAAATGAATTTCTTTTAATAGTTCTTCTTCATCTCCTTCTTCCCCATTCAGTCTACTTATCATAGAATTAATCTTTGCTAAAGCAAAATCACCATAAATGTTATCGATCAAATTTTCCTTCATGATTTCTTGGATATTCTTAGCGAAAGTATTTTGAAGAACTTTACCTTCTGAATATCCAGTTTCTTGATTCTTTTCAAGCATAATCACATTTCCTGGTTTAATATCAGATAACATATAAGGCGAGTGGGTTGTGAAGATGAGTTGGAAGTTCATTCCTCCTACTTTGTTGATTTCATTTATATAGTTGACTAAAAAGTTTATTAAGCTTCTAGACCATTCGAGGTGCATACCCGATTCTAATTCATCCACTACTAATTGACATGTCTCTTGAGAGGGATTCATTTGTAACCACTTTACATAACTCATCACTTTTAATATATTTGTTTCACCAGTAGACATATTATAATAAAAGTCATCTATTACTCTAAAATCATCGTACTTCAAATCCGACGCTTTATTTAATAAGTTTTCATTGTCTAGATATAGTTTTTCAAATTTGAATCGATTGTCAAAATTCTCTCTTCCATATCCAATCTCAACTATCCGGTTTCTTATAGTATCACTGTATTCTTTTATCTTGTACTCATGAATAAATTGTTCTAAATAATTTAGAAAATTGACTAATGAATTTATAAAATCTTTCTTTTCTTCTGTTTCTTCTGTTATTTTATCAAATAGGGTCTGATAATCACCATCTACAAAATGTCTTTCAATCTCTTCATCGCTTAAACCAAGTTCGAACTTTTTACGAATCTTCACAATTACCATCAAAACAAGACAGAAAAAAAACTCTTTCTCTTCCAAAACGTTCAAAAATTTTTCTGGAATACTAAGTCCAAAACTAAATTTATATGACGAAGAAACTAATCCTCGAGAATATAATACCTCGTAAGCTTCAAAAATACCATTCAAAATATACCATCCGAAATCTTGTATTAAGCGAACTTCTAAAAATGGGTAATTTCCGAAACTTCCAAATGGACGTCTATCTTCGTTCATGATATAAATCAACTTATCTCTCTTTTGATAATCACAGTATCCATTTATATCAACTTGATCCGTTGCTAGACCTTCTATAGTAATTGAATTTAAATCATAATTTTTACCTCTTAGATAAAACTTTCCATTAGTATCTAAATACACATAGAAAAATTGATTTATATCTTTGTTTTGATCTTCCGCACGATGATAATAGCCTATCAGATTTAAAATAGTGCTTTTTCCCACACCATTTATCCCAACTATTGGTGAAATATTATAAATAGACTCTCCATAAAATTTTTCGATATAGTCTGGATTTTTATCAATTTTAAGTTCATTCGTTTCAAAGTTAAAATCAACTTTATATTCATCTGAAAAATTAAAAATTTGATTTTTAAAAAGTTCATCATACTGTTTAATCACCAAAGCAATTAATTTCATTCTTTTTCTCCTATTAATTCAATTTCTTTGCTAATATCTGTAACCATTTTTGAAAGTGGTCTTTTCCCATAATTTTCTTTGTCTGTATAATAACCAACTATCATTCTATCTATTTCAGAGTCTGAAAAAGATTTACCTGAATCCGCGAATATTTGACATAAACCTGCTTTATAATCTTTATTATAAATTTCATGCTTCCATAGCAACTCTTGAATTATATCCGCATGTAGTTTATATAGACTTCTTGTATCAATCACATATTTGTCCTTCAATAATTTCTGTCTAACACTTAATTTATCCTTGCTTTCTAATTGTTTTAATTCCTCTTCCGATATGTCATCCTTGATTATAATATCAATACTTTCTGAATTATTAATAAAATCTGCAGACTTTATATTCAAAGAAAATTTCAACAATTCATCAATATCAGTTATACTTTCATCATAGGGAGAGATATAAAATTTACTCGTACTCTTTTTATTATTACAACCATAACAAGAAGGAATCAGATTGTAAAAACATAAAGCGAATAGAGGATATTCATTCTTAGGAAAAAAATGGTCTAACTGACTTGTATTAGCCTCCTCGGTTACATTTATAAAATTTCTATTACAATATGGACAAACTGTGACACCAGTTATGCTAACTAACTCTTTTTTGTCTATTTTATTATAATAGGATTCCAACTTTTCTTTGTATCGTTCAACAACATAATCCTTCAATACTGTATGAGATTTTTTAGTATGAATTCCATCAAACGTGTAACTTTGCACTGAATCATTAAACGATTTTTTCGAGCTCATCATTTCAACCAAAGTATCCATTTTATCCGGAAATATATCTTCAAAGTCCTTTAAGAATTCAGATTTTAAATTTTTCTTAATCAAGTCGATAAATTCTCTTGTATTCTTTGTTCTATCAACAATAATCCGTATATTATCAGTCAAATTTTTCTTTTTTCGAATTTTATCTAGATTATCATCAGTCTCATATGATAATATTCTTTTTAGATTAATACTAGCACTTACTCCTCTAATATTCCCTATTTTTGACTGCTTAATTTCCTCATCACACTTTTCTATAAAATCGTTTTTTAAATGACTATAAATTTGATTAACCAAATCAGAAAATTTCTCCACATGTATTTTAAAAACCCATTCAACATCAGATGAGCTATCTATTTTTTCCTTTACTTTTAGTAAGGTAGAGTAGTCCGCCATCATAAGTTTTAGAAAGGCTCTATCTTGCTGTGTAAAATAGTCTTCCAATCCATTGTGAGATCCAAAATTCTTAAAGATTAACATATCTAATTCGTCTTTTTCTGGTAATTTTTCATAAATATCACGACAAAATTCATATACTTGTTTAGAATTGCTCTTTTTTATCGGAATCATTTTTCACCTCGAAAGCTTAGTTTAATCATAATTATACCACAAAAGACCGTTTTTACGGCCTTTTGTTTGTATATTAACCATCTAAATCTTCCGAAGATTCTGCAACCACTGCTTCTAGTGCCGTTGCATTGCCATGAATATCTGATAAAATTGCGATTTTATGGTTCATTGTGATCTCCTTCCGTTTGGTAATCTACTCTATCTTCTGCCACTTGAGCCAACTCAACTTCTTCCTGCGGGTTCAACTTTCTCTGAACAGCTTCTGCGACTGTTCTTGGTACCCCAACTTCGACAATCTCATCCACACTGGCTTCCTTGATTTTGGTCAAAGACTTGAAATGCTTCATGAGATTCTGCTTGCGTTTAGGTCCCAGCCCTTCAATTCCATCCAGTTGCGATGAAAAGGAATTTTTAGAGCGCAGTTGACGGTGGAAAGTAATGGCAAAGCGGTGCACCTCATCTTGGATGCGTTGAAGGAGGAAAAATTCCTGAGAATTTCTAGACAACTCCACCACCTCCAGCGGATCTCCAAAGAGCAATTCATGGGTTTGGTGTTTGTCATTCTTTTGCAGACCTGCAATGGGAATATCCAAGCCCAGCTCCTCTTGGATGACTTGCTTGGCGATATTGACTTGACCTTGTCCCC
This sequence comes from Streptococcus mitis, assembly GCF_946190155.1. Lineage (GTDB taxonomy): Bacteria > Bacillota > Bacilli > Lactobacillales > Streptococcaceae > Streptococcus > Streptococcus mitis_CL. Next base: position 24,529 of record NZ_CAMHZL010000006.1, on the reverse strand, counting down.
CATCAATGACAATCAAGTCTGGCGGGGTTAAGCCCTCACGCTGAACTCGACCATAACGTCTGCGAATGACCTCTCTCATACTGGCATAGTCGTCTGGTCCAACGACAGTCTTGATTTTATACTTACGATAATCTTTTTTACTTGGTTTGCCGTTGACAAAGACCACCATGGCTGAAACAGGACTGGTTCCCATGATATTGGAGTTATCGAAGGACTCAATGCGAACTGGTATTGGGATTTGGAGCAAGCGTCCTAGATTTTCAATTGCACCCTGAGTCTTTTCGACAGATTTTTCTAGTAGATTGAACTTCTGCTCCAGACTAACACGAGCATTTTTTATGGCTAGATTGACCAGCTGTTTTTTCTCTCCACGCTGGGGTTTGAGAATCTTGGTATTCACCAAGGCCTTAACGGCTTCTTCGTCAATATCCTGTGGAATCAGTACCTCATTGGGAACTAGGTGAGATTTTTCTTGATAAAATTGTCCCACATAGGTTAAGAAGTCCTCGTCCGGATCATTGTAGTAGGGGAAAAGATTGACATCGCGCTCAATGAGCTTGCCCTGACGGACAAAGAAAACCTGCACACACATCCAGCCCTTGTCCACATAGTAGCCAAAAACATCGCGATTTTGGAGATCCTTAGCCATGACCCGTTGCTTGGTTCGAAGCGTTCCAATGGCCTGAATCAGATCACGGTATTCCGCCGCACGTTCAAATTCCATTGCCTGGGCTGCAGATCCCATTTTTCTCTTGAGATCATCAATGATTTTGTCATCCTGCCCTTTTAAGAAGTCAGAAACCTCCTGAGACATGGACTTGAAATAGTCCTCATCTTTCTTACAGATGGTGTGGGCCATACATTGGCCTATATGGTAGTAAAAACAGACCTTAGACGGTGGATTGGTACACTTACGAAAAGGGAAAATCCGATCCAGCAACCGCTTGATTTCATTGGCTGCCCCCACATCTGGATAGGGACCGAAATAAAGACCTCCGTCTTTTTTGACCTGACGGGTAATAATCAAACGAGGATAGCGCTCATTTGTGATTTTGATGAAAGGATAAGATTTATCATCCTTGAGCATGATATTGTACTTGGGCTTGTTTTCCTTGATCAGGTTGATTTCTAGGAGAAGTGCCTCAATATTGGACTCCGTAACGATAAATTCAAAATCCACAATCTCAGACACTAGAGCCTCTGTCTTAGTATCATGACTTCCGCGGAAATAGGACCTCACACGGTTTCGCAGATTTTTAGCCTTTCCTACATAGATAATGGTGCCGTTTTTATCCTTGTGAATGTAGCAACCAGGGCTGGTCGGCAGGAGCTCTAGTTTTGATTTAATCAAGTTATTCATAGTTCCATTATAACAAAAAAGTAGGGAAAGATTGTTCCCTACTCACTAGTCTCATATATTTTTCGGAGGTTTGCAACATCCTCTTCCTGGATACCATAAAAGGAACCTGCAGGTTGCATCACAGACTTCTCATCTGTATGATCCAAGCCAATCGCATGCCCCAACTCATGTTCTGCCGTATGGACAATGCGCTCATAGGAATAGCCATAGTTAGGATTGGACAGATAATAGTGATTCAACCGCACCGTGACAGACAAGAATTGTCCTGTTAAGAGATTAGTCTGACTTTCCGCCTCTCCTGCCACAGGAGTGCCTCCGTCATTCATCTCCGTAGCCAAGATATCTGCCTTGCTGGACTCAGTCACGAGTTCAAAATGAAAAGCACCCGTTTGATTCCAATTCTGGATTGCTTCTAAATACGCCTCTTGAAAGCGTGAATCCATCTGGGGATCTAGATAAATACGAGCAGAAGCCTGCGGCCACCTTCCTTCAGAGTGTTGGTGGCTATCTGTCTGGTTCAACTTAGGCAGTTGCCCTGTTTTTTCCCATTGGTCGATACTTTGTTGACCAATTTTTACTGACCGCTCTGCTTGCTTTAGCGCTCCTTGAAAATCCCCGTTCAGATACCAGAGAAGTCCAAAAGCAAAAGCACACAAAAGAAAAACTATCCAAACTAGACGCCAAAACAAACGCCACACAAAAGAAAAGAAAGCCCCTATCAAACGAAAAATCCAGCGCATGTCTCTCCACCTTTCTAGAAAATAAAGTCTATTTTACTAAAACAAGCTGAAAGAAAACTAAATTATGACAATCTCTCTTCCAATTTGAAATCGATTGGCAGAGTTGCTAGAAACCGTTCCAATTGTTTTTCCCAGTAGTACCACTCGTGAGTTCCAGCACTATGGCTATAGGTCACATTAAAGCCCAGTTTTTTGAGATTATTCACTGCTAGATTATTGGCTTCGTACAAGAAATCCTGCTCGCCACACCAAGCCCACAGCTTGGTCTTTTTATCCGATTTTTTAGCCAAACTTTCAAGAGAATAGGGGCTAGCTGTCCAATCTTTAATCTCCCCAAAAACACCTCTCCAGTAAGCTGGTGTCCCCAGATTTTGGTTTTCAGGAGAAAAATCTTGAAAACTAAGGGCACCTGAAAAGCTAGCTGCATGAGAAAAACGATTTGTAGCAAGAGCCAGTTTGAAACAGCCATAGCCTCCCATAGAGAGACCAGCGATAAAGGTCTTTTCACGCTTGCTAGTCATATTAGGGAAGAAGCGTTTCAGAACCTCTGGCAATTCCTCTGCTAGAGCTGTGTAATAGTCAAAACCATACTGGGTATCGGTGTACCAACCGTTGCTGGTATTGGGCATGACGACGATGAGATTGGTCCCTCGAAGCAAGCGTTCTACGTTGGTCCGCTTGAGCCAACTATTATGGTTACCAGACATCCCGTGCAAGAGGTACAAGACGGGAATGTCTTTACAATCTGGTTCTTCCACTCGATTAGCATCAGGATAGAGAACATTCACTCCCCACTCCATATCTAAAACTTGTGAGTAATACTCAATTTTCATTACTGCCATATTTTTTCCTCTATTTTTCTATAAGAAAAAGCCGAAACTCGACTTTCTCCCTGTTTATTTCAACAATTATTTCGCTTCCATGACTACTGGTAAAATAGCTGGACGACGCTTGGTTTGATCAAAGAGATACTTGGTAAGATTCTCCCGAACCTTCCCTTTAAGATCTGCCCAGTCAAAGTCATCTCCTTGAAGATAGTCTTCTACCGTCTGGTTAATCAATTCTGAACTTTCACGGAGAATATCGCGACTCTTCTTGAGATAAACAAATCCACGCGTGTGAACACGAGCCTTGGCTACAATTTTCTTCTCACGACGGTTAACGGTGATTGCGACGATGAAAATTCCATCTTCTGACAAGACCTTACGGTCACGAAGAACCACATTACCAACATCACCGATGGCATTTCCGTCAATCAAGACATCCCCTGCCGAAACCGCGCCAGCTGGAACAAAATCGCCATTCTCGTAAGCCATGCTGGTTCCCTTTTTAGGGATAAAAATGCGTTCTGGCAACATACCGACTGCCATAGCAGCCTTAGCATGGGCATCCAACTCACGGTATTCCCCTTGAATTGGGAAGAGATACTTGGGTTGCAAGAGGTTAATCATCAACTGCAAATCACGCGCATTTCCGTGCCCTGACACACGCAAGCTTTGGGTGATCAATTTGACAACGCCTCCAGCTTGGTAAATCATATTTTCCACACGCGCCATAACTGCTTCTTTAGCAATAGACGGAGTGGTTACGATATAGACCAAATCACCGTCCTTGATTTCCACATAACGGTGGCGACCAATCGACATTTTACGAAGACCATTGATTGGCTCACCCATACGACCTGTCTCAAGGATAATCAACTCATGGTCTTCAAAGCGAGACATATCTTTTGGCTTAATCAAAAGACTTTCGTTAGCTAGGGATAATTTCTTGAGGCGAATAGCAGTGCGGACAATATTTTCAATATCAAATCCCGTCAAGACCACACGACGGCCTGTTGCATCCGCAGCGTCAAATACCTGCTGGATACGAGAGAGGTTGCTGGCTACTGCTGCAACGATGATACGACCATCCCAGTCCGAAATAGTTTGAGTGATCTCGTCCCCAACTTCACTTTCGCTAGCCACTTGGATATTGCTATCTGCATTGGCTGAATCGCTAAGAAGAGCTAGAACTCCATCACGACCGATTTCTGCCAAACGAGCGAAGTCTGTGGCATAAGATTCACTAGCTGTCTGGTCAAATTTGAAGTCACCTGTATAAACGATACTACCTTCAGCTGTCTTCAAGACAACCCCCAGACTTTCTGGGATAGAGTGTGTCGTACGGAAAAAGGACACCACAGTCCCTCCAAAATCAATCTCCGTATCCTCATCGATAACATGAAAATCATTGAATTTCTTAACTGTATCATTTCCTTTGACAAAAAGTTTTGCCAACTCAATGGTCAACTCAGAGCCAAATACAGGGACCTTGGCTTCAGCCAAGAGATATGGCAGAGCACCAATGGCATCCGCATGGCCGTGGGTCAAGAAGACCCCAGCGATACGATCGCTATTTTCAAAAAGGTAGTCCATATTGGGAATGACCACATCCACCCCTAGTTGTTCATTTTCAGGGTATTTTAGACCTGCATCCAAAACGAAAATAGACCCATCGATTTCAGCGATATACATATTTTTCCCATTTTCACGTACACCACCAAGTGTTGTTAAACTGATATTACTCATTTTTCCTCCGAAAGCTTAGTTTTTCTTGATTATAGGGTTGCTTGCCCTTTTATTCTAAAAGTACTACTTTTAGCCGAATCTTTTCCTACCATTATACCATTTTTTTGATGATTTTCAAAATGAAGATTTGTTTTCAAAAAAGAGCTGGTTGCCCAACTCTTTCCTATATGCTATTCTTTTTTCATTAAAAAGTCATAAATTTCTTGCACGGTACCCAGCGCCATCATTTCTTGGTCTTTGACGGTTTGTTTGAGATTTTGGTAAATCTGACTTTCTCCGATTTCCCGCTTTGGTGCCTCTTTATTGACTGTCATGACACCATCTTTGATCGTCACAAAGCCTAGCTCTTCAAATACTTGAATCATCTTAACCAGCAAGATTTGTTGGATATTGAGATAGGCTGCCAAATCCTTCAGTTTGTAGCGAATATCAAACTCTGGGAACTGGTAGATGGTCTTGTACAATTTGGCAAACTGCTCTCTAGTCCCATAACCTGTCAGATAGTAGGCCTTGTCAATATCATTTTTAAAATAGACAGCAGAGAAATTTTGTTCCTGAAAAATGGTCTTCAGCTGAGTAATATCCTCAGGAACGGTTTTCACAACAACCGCTTCACTAGTCGCTATATCTGGCAATTCTCCAACAAAATCCAAGACTGGAACTCCCTCTGGCAAGACTGCATTTTTTCCACGGATGTTAAATAGTTGAACACCCTCCACACGCGCATCCACCATCATCAACTGAAGGGCAGTTTGGCCATTCCATTGGTTGACAGACAATTTAACCGCCAACTCTAGATTCTTGGTTTGAGAAAACTCTGTCGCCCATCTACCTTGGCCAAAGGCTACCACTTCAAAACTCGCCTCACCTTTGGAAATTTTCAACTTGAGATGGGCATTGCCTGCCCCCATAGTACGAGCACTTTCGACCTGAAAATCCTTTATATAAAAGACAGGTTTCTGATTGTCCATGCCAAAAGGTGCCAAACGTTCAAAACTTTTGACCGTTTCCAAGCTAAGTGTCTCCAAATCCAGCTCTTCATCTAGATTTAACTTGTTCTTGCCAGCAGCATCTGCGCCTTTTTCACGGACATAATCTTCCAAAACCTGAGATAAATCTGAGAGTTTCTCCACTTCCAGCGTCATCCCAGCTGCACCAGCATGGCCACCAAAGGCGATGAAGAGGTCACGATGAGGATCCAGAGCTTCAAAAATATCCACTGCTTCCACACTACGAGCACTACCCTTGGCACGACCGTCTTCTATATTGAGAACGATAACTGTCTTCCCTAGTTCTTCCAACAAACGACCAGCCACGATACCCAGAACCCCAGGATTCCAGCCTTCCTTGGCCAAAACCTGAACCTTCTTCTCAGGGTCCACCATGGTCTTAGCTTCTTCATAGATAGACTGGACGATTTCCTTACGCTCTTCGTTTTTCTGATGAATCATGAGAGCAATCTCGTGAGCTTCCTCATCATCAAAGCCAGTTAGCAAATCAATGGCAGGATTGGGATCATCCAAGCGGCCCAAGGCATTCAAACGAGGGGCAATCTGGAAACCCACCGTTTCTTCTGTTACTTCATTGGCAGCAATCCCAGCCATATCCAGCATTTCTTGTAAGCCAATGCGCTGAGTATGCCCCAGCATTTCTAGACCATATTGAACCAAGATACGGTTCTCATCCGTCAAACTAACCATATCTGCAATGGTACCAATAGCAACCAAATCAAGCAATTCCACTTGTACTTCTTCTAACAGGGCACAAGCCAGCTTGAAAGCCACTCCACAACCAGCCAAATATTTGAAAGGATAGTCCGCATCTGGATGTTCAGGATGGACAATAGCATAGGCATCTGGTAAGGTTTCAGGCATGGAATGGTGATCTGTGACAATGACATCCACTCCCATAGACTGGGCCAGTTCAATGGCCTCATGACCAGCAACTCCATTATCCACCGTCACAATCAAGGAAATTCCTTCTTGCTCGATAAAATATTTGTAAACACTGGCATTAGGTCCATAACCATCGGTAAAACGATTGGGAAGATAAACCCGGCACTCGGCACCAAGCTGTTCCAAACTTTCCTTAACAATCGAAGCCGAAGTCATACCATCCGCATCATAATCACCGTAAACGAGGATATTTTCCCCTTCTTCAATGGCCTGACGAATCCGTTCTACTGCCTTGTCCATATCATGGAGCAGATAAGGGTCGTGCAAGTCCTCCAAGGAAGGTTCTAAAAACTTCTTCAGACTTTCTTGGTTCTGAATCCCTCTTTCAAATAATAACCGAGCCACCTCAGGACCCAGTCCAGCCTTCTTGGCTATCTTTGTAAAATCCGCATCTTCTACCTGCGGGGCAAACTGCCATTCATAAGTAGGTGTTATCAAAAAGACATCCACTCTTTCTAAGAATTCTATTGCTTCATTATAACATGATTTAGGCTTTTTCTCTATCCTGATTGCTTTCTACAAAAATTTTACTAATTTTTTTCTGATATGATTTGACAAGAAAAATCTTTTGGTGTAGAATCATGTTATAAAATCTAACACAAAGGAGATTCCTTATGGCTTTAGTAGAATTTGAACACGTCGAAAAATATTACGGAGACTACCACGCACTCCGCGACATCAATCTCCGTTTTGAAAAAGGGCAAGTCGTTGTCCTCCTAGGCCCTTCTGGTTCTGGGAAGTCCACTCTTATCCGCACCATCAATGGTTTGGAGGCTATCGACAAGGGAAGTCTTCTAGTAAATGGTCACCAAGTTGCTGGTGCCAGCCAGAAAGATTTAGTACCTCTTCGCAAGGAAGTCGGCATGGTTTTCCAACATTTCAACCTCTATCCACACAAAACAGTGTTAGAAAACGTAACACTTGCGCCCATAAAAGTTCTAGGAATTGATAAAAAAGAAGCTGAAAAGACAGCACAAAAATATCTGGAATTTGTAAATATGTGGGACAAGAAAGATTCTTATCCAGCCATGCTGTCTGGTGGACAAAAACAACGGATTGCCATCGCACGTGGACTAGCTATGCATCCTGAGCTCCTCCTCTTTGATGAGCCAACATCTGCCCTCGACCCTGAAACCATCGGAGACGTTCTAGCAGTTATGCAAAAATTGGCCCACGATGGTATGAATATGATTGTCGTTACTCATGAAATGGGCTTTGCCCGTGAAGTTGCTGACCGCATCATCTTTATGGCTGACGGAGAAGTTTTGGTGGATACGACAGATGTTGATGACTTTTTCGACAATCCAAGCGAACCTCGTGCCCAACAATTCCTCAGCAAAATCATCAACCATGAAAGTGACAAAGTCAAATAAGGAGGCGCCTATGAAAAAGAAATTCTTTTTATCAGCATTATTGATTAGCCTTTTCGGGCTTGCTGCTGCAAAACCAGTTCAGGCTGATACCAGTGTCGCAGACATTCAAAAGAGAGGCGAGCTGGTTGTCGGTGTGAAGCAAGACGTTCCCAATTTCGGTTACAAGGATCCCAAGACAGGGACCTATTCTGGTATCGAAACCGACTTGGCCAAGATGGTAGCTGATGAGCTCAAGGTCAAAATTCGCTATGTGCCGGTTACAGCACAAACTCGCGGTCCCCTTCTAGACAATGAACAGGTCGATATGGATATAGCGACCTTTACCATCACAGACGAACGAAAAAAACTCTACAACTTCACCAGCCCTTACTACACCGACGCTTCTGGCTTTTTGGTCAATAAGTCTGCCAAAATCAAAAGCATTGAGGACCTAAACGGTAAAACCATCGGCGTTGCCCAAGGTTCCATTACTCAACGCCTGATTACCGAACTGGGTAAAAAGAAAGGCTTGACCTTTAAATTCGTCGAACTTGGTTCCTACCCAGAATTGATTACTTCCCTTCACGCTCATCGAATTGATGCTTTTTCCGTTGACCGCTCGATTCTGTCTGGCTACATCAGCAAACGCACAGTACTACTAGATGATAGTTTCAAGCCATCTGACTACGGTATCGTTACCAAGAAATCAAATACAGAGCTCAACAACTATCTTGATAACTTGGTCACCAAATGGAGTAAGGATGGCAGTTTACAAAAACTCTATGACCGTTACAAGCTCAAACCATCTAGCCATACTGCAGAATAAGGAGGATACCCCATGACAGATTTATCATCTTGGACAGCCTATTTTCAGGATTTTGGACAATTTTTCAATGGTTTCCTCTTCACCCTTGCCCTAGCGATTGGATCCTTTATCCTAGCCATGGTTTTGGGTATCTTCTTCGGAGCTATGTCGACCAGTAAACGTCCAATTTTGAGAATTTTGGCTCGTATCTTTGTCGAATTTTACCAAAACACTCCCCTCTTGGTGCAGTTTGTCATCGTTTTTTACGGCCTACCTCTTATCAGTGACCACACCATCATGATTCCAATTTATTGGACGGCTGTACTCTGCGTAGGACTCTATCACGGTGCTTATATCGCTGAGGTTATCCGTTCAGGGATTCAGTCTATTCCTAGCGGTCAGATGGAGGTCGCCTTGTCGCAAGGTTTCACCTATATCAGTGCTATGCGCTTGATTATCTTGCCTCAGGCCTTCCGTATCATTCTCCCTCCATTGACCAACCAAATCGTCAACCTCATCAAGAATACCTCTACAGTCGCTATCATCTCTGGAGTCGACTTGATGTTTGTGACCAAGTCTTGGTCAGCTCTTAACGGAAACTACATTCCAGCCTTTCTAGGCGCTGCCCTGCTCTACTTTTCTCTATGCTTCCCTGTTGCCCAGTTTGGTCGCAAGATGGAGCAAGCCAACAAAAAAGCCTATTCACTTTAGGAGGTTACTATGGAATCCATTTTAGAAGTTTTGACCCCAGATAACCTAGTCTTTATCTTTAAAGGATTTGGCTTGACACTCTACATTTCTCTGATTGCCATCGTCCTCTCTACCCTTATCGGTACGGTGCTAGCTGTCATGAGAAATGGGAAAAATCCTATCTTGCGCATCATTTCCAGCATTTACATCGAATTTGTACGTAACGTTCCTAACCTCCTCTGGATTTTTACTATCTTTTTGGTTTTCAAGATGAAGTCCACTCCAGCAGGAATCACTGCCTTTACTCTCTTTACCTCAGCAGCCCTAGCTGAGATTATCCGAGGTGGCCTCAATGCCGTAGACAAGGGACAATACGAAGCAGGAATGTCACAAGGCTTCACTTCAGCCCAAATCCTCTACTACATCATTCTCCCACAAGCGATCCGTAAAATGCTGCCAGCCATCATTTCTCAGTTTGTAACCGTGATTAAGGATACCAGTCTTCTCTACTCTGTTATCGCCCTACAAGAACTCTTTGGAGCCAGCCAAATTCTCATGGGCCGTTATTTCGAACCAGAGCAAGTGTTTAGTCTTTATATCCTGATTGCCCTCATCTACTTCAGCTTCAACCTAGCAATTTCGAGCCTATCTCATATGCTAGCAAAACGTTGGCAACAAGCTGCAGAATAAACAGCAACTCTCCAGTTAAATTGGAGAGTTTTTTTATGATAGTAGATATTTATAGACCTCAATTTGACACCATACTTTTTCTATGATAAAATGTAACAAATTTATTTACAACAAATCAAATCTAAATGAAATGGAATTTTCTATGAAATCAATCAAAGGACTACTCTTTATCATAGCTAGTTTTATCTTGACTCTTTTTGCTTGGATGAACACTTCTCCCCAATTCATGATTCCAGGACTAGCTTTAACAAGCCTATCTCTAACTTTTATCCTAGCCACTCGTCTCCCCCTACTAGAAAGCTGGTTTCACGGTTTGGAGAAGGTCTATACTGTCCACAAATTCACAGCCTTTCTCTCAGTCATCCTACTAATCTTTCATAACTTTAGTATGGGCGGTTTGTGGGGCTCTCGTTTAGCTGCTCAGTTTGGAAATCTTGCCATCTATATCTTTATCAGTATCATCCTTGTCGCCTATTTAGGCAAATACATCCAATACGAAGCTTGGAGATGGATTCACCGTCTGGTTTATCTAGCCTACATTTTCGGACTCTTTCACGTCTACATGATGATGGGCAATCGTCTTCTCACATTTAATCTTCTAAGTTTTCTTGTTGGTAGCTATGCTCTTTTAGGATTGCTAGCTGGTTTTTATATCATTTTTCTATATCAAAAGATTTCCTTCCCCTATCTAGGGAAAATTACCAATCTCAAACGCTTAAATCACGATACTAGAGAAATTCAAATCCATCTTAGCAGACCTTTCAACTATCAATCAGGACAATTTGCCTTCCTAAAGATTTTCCAAGAAGGCTTTGAAAGTGCTCCGCATCCCTTTTCTATCTCAGGCGGTCATGGTCAAACTCTTTACTTTACTGTTAAAAATTCAGGTGACCATACCAAGAATATCTATGACAATCTTCAAGTCGGCAGCAAAGTAAGCGTAGACAGAGCTTATGGACACATGATCATCAACCAAGGACGAAAAAATCAGATTTGGATTGCTGGAGGCATTGGGATCACCCCCTTTATCTCTTACATCCGTGAACATCCTATTTTGGATAAACAGGTTCACTTCTACTATAGCTTCCGTGGAGATGAAAATGCAGTCTACCTAGATTTGCTCCGTGACTATGCTCAGAAAAATCCTAATTTTGAACTCCATCTAGTAGACAGTAGGAAAGACGGCTATCTTAATTTTGAACAAAAAGAAGTACCCAAACATGCAAGCGTCTATATGTGTGGTCCTCTTTCTATGATGAAGTCACTCGCTAAACAGATGAAAAAACAAAATCCAAAAGCAGAGCTTATTTACGAAGGATTCAAGTTCAAATAACCACTCATACTCTCCTGGAATTTCCCAGGAGTTTTTTCTACGCAATCTCAAAAAACACTGCCAGATTTCTAGCAGTGTTTTGAGTTTCATTTGCAGGCATCTATCCCTCTTAATCCTTCATCTGACTCTCTGCGTCGGCCACGACTTGCTCTAAACTGGTCTGACCAAGTTCAGCCTCCATAGCCAGCTGGATTCTCTCCAATTTTTGATCCAAAACATCATGAATATGAGCTCCAACTGGACAATTTGGATTCGGATTATCATGGAAACTGAAGAGTTGACCAGTCTTACCAAGACACTCAACCGCTTGATAAACATCTAATAGACTAATGTCTTTGAGATCCTTAACAATCTCTGTTCCCCCTGTTCCGCGCGCTACTGAAATCAGCTCTGCCTTCTTTAACTGGGACAAGGTCTTTCTGATAATGACAGGATTGACCCCGACACTAGTAGCCAGAAAATCACTGGTCACCTTGCTTTCCTTCCCCTTGAGGGCAATGATTATCAGCATATGAGTCGCAATGGTAAATCTACTTGGAATTTGCATCCTCTTCTCCTTTTTACGAGGCTACCCTGCCTCTACTCTTCTTTTTCTATTATTATACCCTTTTTAGTTGTAATGTCAATCGTTACCACTTTTCAACCAGGCATCTAATTCCCTATCGTAGCCCTCTTTCTGGGCCAATTCTCTCAAAAATTCCTGATTGTGAGTATGGTGGATACCATTGACCAGACTTTCATAGTAAACCTCAAAATAGGGAAGTTTGAGGTCTTTAGCCAACTGCAATTCAGCTGCCACATCGTAGTCTACCCGTCGGAAGTCCATATCTACCAAGCCCTTATCATCAAACTCTAAAATCATATACTGGGCCCGTAAGTCCTTCCGTAACTGGGCATCTAGAAAGAAAGGCTGCCCAATCGAACCTGGATTGACAATCAATTGACCACCAGTCCCGTAACGAAGCAACTGCTGATGAATATGACCATATACAGCGATATCACAAGGTGGATTGGTCACCAAGCGGTCAAAATCCTCTTGCGCTCCAGTATGAATCAACTCTCTCCCCCAGTTCTTATCAGGAAGATGGTGGCTAATTCCTACCGTCAAATCCCCAAACTGACGATGAATCTGTAGAGGTTGATTGTGGAGCATTTCGATTTCTTCTAGGGAAATTTCCTCTAAAACATACTGGCACTGGCGCAAGAGATAGCGTTGACTAGGACGAGTACTATCCAATTCCTTGCGGACACCATGCCAAAGACTATCTTCCCAGTTTCCCAAAACTCTAGCCGTAATCGGTAGTTGAGCCAACAAGTCCAAAATCCTTCTACGCCCTGTTCCTGGCATGAGAATATCTCCCAAAAGCCAGTATTCATCCACTCCTAGCTGCCGAGTATCTTTCAAAACAGCCTCCAAGGCTGTAGTATTTCCATGAATATCTGAAAGAAGAGCTATTTTTGTCATTCTTTCTCCTCATTTCCTCTTATATATCTTTTTAATATTATAACAAAAAATACTGTATAATAGTCACCTTTAACCCACTCTTACTAAATCCAGAACACTACTTTTATCAAGGTAAAGACTTATCAAAAAGATGATTTCACATTACTCCTAACAAAGCATAGCAAGCACTTTTTCAATGAAGAAAATTCAAAAAAATCTACAAATATCTTGAAAAATCTCACAATCATGCTATAATAATCCATAGAGACAAGTCACTTAGTCCCTTTCTACTAGAGAGTGCGTGGTTGCTGAGAACGCATAGAAAGCCTAAACTGATACTACTCTTGAGTTTTTATGAAAACATAAAACGGTGGCCACGTTAGAGCCAATCAGAGGTGTCCCTCTTTTTTTGAGGAACATAAATGAAGGTGGAACCACGTTGCGACGTCCTTTCGAGGATGTCGCTTTTTGTTTTTCTAGCTTTCACAATCCTCTGTCCCTGTTTTCAGAATGGGGTTAACACATTCGTCAATAATATAAGTAAGGAGAACATCATGATTAACATTACTTTCCCAGATGGCGCTGTTCGTGAATTCGAATCTGGCGTTACAACTTTTGAAATTGCCCAATCTATCAGCAATTCCCTAGCTAAAAAAGCTCTTGCTGGTAAATTTAACGGCAAACTTATCGACACTACTCGTGCTATTACTGAAGACGGAAGCATCGAAATTGTGACACCTGATCACGAAGATGCCCTTCCAATCTTGCGTCACTCAGCTGCTCACTTGTTCGCCCAAGCAGCTCGTCGTCTGTTCCCAGACATTCACTTAGGAGTTGGTCCAGCCATCGAAGATGGCTTCTACTACGATACAGACAACACAGCTGGTCAAATCTCTAACGAAGACCTTCCTCGTATCGAAGAAGAAATGCAAAAAATTGTCAAAGAAAACTTCCCATCAATCCGTGAAGAAGTTACTAAAGACGAGGCACGTGAAATCTTCAAAAATGACCCTTATAAGTTGGAATTGATTGAAGAACACTCAGAAGACGAAGGTGGTTTGACTATCTATCGTCAGGGTGAATATGTAGACCTTTGCCGTGGCCCTCACGTCCCATCAACAGGCCGCATCCAAATCTTCCACCTTCTCCATGTAGCTGGTGCTTACTGGCGTGGAAACAGTGACAATGCTATGATGCAACGTATCTATGGTACAGCTTGGTTTGACAAGAAAGACTTGAAAAACTACCTTCAAATGCGTGAAGAAGCCAAAGAACGTGACCACCGTAAACTTGGTAAGGAGCTTGACCTCTTCATGATTTCTCAAGAGGTTGGTCAAGGGCTTCCATTCTGGTTGCCAAACGGTGCGACTATCCGTCGTGAATTGGAACGCTACATCGTTGACAAAGAGCTAGCTTCTGGCTACCAACACGTTTATACTCCACCACTTGCTTCAGTTGAGCTTTACAAGACTTCTGGTCACTGGGATCATTACCAAGAAGACATGTTCCCAACTATGGACATGGGTGACGGGGAAGAATTTGTCCTTCGTCCGATGAACTGTCCGCACCACATCCAAGTCTTCAAACACCATGTTCACTCATACCGTGAGTTGCCAATCCGTATCGCTGAAATCGGTATGATGCACCGTTATGAAAAATCTGGTGCCCTTACTGGTCTTCAACGTGTACGTGAAATGTCACTCAACGACGGTCACCTCTTTGTGACTCCAGAACAAATCCAAGAAGAATTCCAACGTGCCCTTCAGTTGATTATCGATGTTTATGAAGATTTCAACTTGACTGAATACCGCTTCCGCCTCTCTCTTCGTGACCCTCAAGATACTCACAAGTACTTTGATAACGATGAGATGTGGGAAAATGCTCAAACCATGCTTCGTGCAGCCCTTGATGAAATGGGTGTTGACTACTTTGAAGCCGAAGGTGAAGCAGCCTTCTACGGACCAAAATTGGATATTCAAGTTAAGACCGCCCTTGGAAAAGAAGAAACTCTTTCTACTATCCAACTTGACTTCTTGCTTCCAGAACGCTTCGACCTTAAATACATCGGAGCTGATGGCGAAGAGCACCGTCCAGTTATGATCCACCGTGGGGTTATCTCAACTATGGAACGCTTCACAGCTATTTTGATTGAGAACTACAAGGGTGCCTTCCCAACATGGCTAGCACCTCACCAAGTAACCCTCATCCCAGTATCTAACGAAAAACACTTAGACTACGCATGGGAAGTAGCTAAGAAACTCCGCGACCGTGGTGTCCGTGCTGATGTCGATGAGCGCAATGAAAAAATGCAGTTCAAGATCCGTGCTTCACAAACAAGCAAGATTCCTTACCAATTGATCGTTGGGGACAAGGAAATGGAAGACGGAACTGTTAACGTTCGTCGCTATGGCCAAAAAGAAACACAAACTGTCTCAGTTGATGACTTTGTTCAAGCTATCCTTGCTGATATCGCCAACAAATCACGAGTTGAGAAATAAAACAATCACAGTCTGAGAAACATTTTCAGAGCCAGAAAAAGCAACAACTATTTCAGCTGTTGCTTTTTATATTTTATTTAATCTGAGCTAGTAGTGATTGGTCAAAGCACCACAAATGATATCCTCATCAACAATCCTTTCTATCCACCAATTTTTGGATATAGGACACCCTACAAAGATTTGCTTTCATGAGTTGGATAAGGTCAACATCCTCAATCCTTATCTGCTTCATTTTCTTTTACGAGATCTTTTTGTGAATCCTTTTCAGAGAGTTTTTGATCGATATACTTGTTAATGGTTTCATAAAATTCCTTGGTCGTATCACTGTCTAATTTGGTCGAATTATGAACTTGATTGACTTTCAATTGAACAGATTGAATACCGTAAGAGGCTTGTTTTTGGTGGAGCGTTTCTAATTCTTCTTCTGAAATCGGATCTCCAACAACCGTCAAGACCAATTCATTGTCCCTTGACTTGTAGACTTGATTAATGACCGTATGATTGGCGAACTCTTTTCCTACAAACTGTTTGATTCCTTCTTTTCGCGCTTGATCTATCGTCAGAGTGACTGCTGAATAGCTGGCTGGAAGAATCAATAATACAATCAAGGATATCAACCCAATTCTCATTTTAATATTTAGCTCTTTAAATGAACTTAAGGGAGATTTTCTCATCATAATTCTTGTTCCAACAATGTTGATTAGCATGATAAAGACAAAGTTGATCAAGAAAAGATAGAGAGCGCCAAATAAAAATCGTACATTTCCATTAGCTAAACCGTAACCTGCAGTACAGATAGGTGGCATCAGAGCTGTTGCAATGGCTACTCCTGGCACGATATTGTTTGCTTCTTTTTTCCTTGAACCAATGAAACCTGCTATCCCACCAGCAATAGCAATTAAGACATCCCAAATCGTTGGAGAAGTTCGTGCAATCAACTCGCTACTTGCATAAGATAAGGGAGTAATCCAGAAATACAGAGTCGATACAAGTAAACTGACCAATACTTGAGTAAGTAAAACCTCTAGAGATTGCTTGATTAAACGAGTGTCAAAAATAGCTAAACCTAATCCTAGTCCAACAATCGGTGTCATAAGAGGGGAAATCAGCATGGCTCCAATAATGACAGCTGTTGAATTCACATTTAGGCCGATAGAGGCAATAAAAATCGCACACATCAAAATCGCTGTATCTCTCGATCTAACATGAAGGTCATCGTATAATTTCTCACGGTATTCCCGTGTTGAATAATTGGCAGTCATTTGTCCTCTCCTCTTTCCTTATTTAAATCGGTATAATAATTAATAATAACAGCTGATAAACAGCCAAAAAATATGAGCCCATAAATCGTCAAGAAGACACTGGTAATCCTTCCAATCAAGGTCACAGCTAGGAGATCCCCGTAGCCGACAGTCGTCGAAGTCACAAAAGCATACCAAAGACCGTCTCCGTAATTTGTGATAGCAGGTTCAACTAGGAAAAGCACGCCTCCTGACCCAAAAACAAAGGTCACAAAACTCAGAGCAAACCGAGTAAAACCCGTAACCTGTATAATATGCCATAACATTTTTAAACGTCTCATTTGTTCTCCTTATTCATACTAGCTCCTGACCGAGCCGTTTTTTCTAATAATCAAAGTGAAGATAGGACATGATCTCCATCAGAGAAAGATAGACAAACTGATAGATCTGATTTAAGCTGATTATCAACTGATATTGTTTGAAAAATGACTGGAAGAAAGACCAGATATGACTGTCTTGAATCAGTCCCTTCTTAACATCAGACAGGATATTAGCTAAAGCTCCCAAGGACTGAAACGGTAAATCCTTGACATTTATATAGATCCGGTCCACCACATCATTCAGACTGGTATCTTGGATGGCATGAAATTCTCCAAAGAGAACTCCTGCCGCTCCAAGAGTAGAAACAAATTCCACCAAATAATTTCTGAGGAAATTTTCTCAACCTTTTCCCATAATGTGTTTAGTGCCATCCATAACGATCCCAACCAGAAAAAGGAAAGAAAACAAGCAAAGAAATTTTGCCGTAAATCCCAAAAAGCTTCAAGACTTGGTGTTGTTGGTTTTTCTAACTTTTTTCCTTGAACCAATGAAACCTGCTATCCCACCAGCAATAGCAATTAAGACATCCCAAATCGTTGGAGAAGTTCGTGCAATCAACTCGCTACTTGCATAAGATAAGGGAGTAATCCAGAAATACAGAGTCGATACAAGTAAACTGACCAATACTTGAGTAAGTAAAACCTCTAGAGATTGCTTGATTAAACGAGTGTCAAAAATAGCTAAACCTAATCCTAGTCCAACAATCGGTGTCATAAGAGGGGAAATCAGCATGGCTCCAATAATGACAGCTGTTGAATTCACATTTAGGCCGATAGAGGCAATAAAAATCGCACACATCAAAATCGCTGTATCTCTCGATCTAACATGAAGATCATCGTATAATTTTTCACGGTATTCACGTGTTGAATAATTTCCGTTCATTGGTTACTCCTTTTATTTTATATAATCTTGTTTCTGCATGGATGATGGTAGAGAGACTTCTGTCCAATCTTACATATTTTTCTTCTCACCTGTTATTCTTTTGAAAATTATCTTTTAAGTATCCGTCAGTCCATCCTCCATATTATATCAAAAATTTTACAGTTTTTCTCTGAAGAAATCTCTCAATTGAATAGATAGATGAAGCAAGAAATTTTTGTTTCCTTATCCGAAGAAGGAAAAACGGCATCTCCTGAACCTTGATACTATGCGTTTTATTCTTTATAATTTAGCTATTTCAAAATTACAAGTTCTCCATTCTTAATTTCCCAAACTTGGTCAAACTTACTTAATAATTCGTTTTGGCGATGTAAAGTAACAATGACGGCACTTGGTAGTTCCAGAACTCTTTCCAATTCCATTTTAAACTGATTAGTATCCAAGGCAGAGAAAGGTTCGTCTAGGATAAGCAATGGATTTTTACGATTTTTCTCACGATTTAAATACATTCGTTGTTGCTGACCACCTGACAGGGATTGTGGTGGAATTTTTTCAAAATCTTCTTCTCTGAATTTTTCATTGAAACTATTGAATAGCGTTACATTATTTTCATAACTCGAAATAAATGTATGTTCTTGTTGCAGAATCATACCGAATCTTCCCCAAAGATGGTCCAAAACAAGCCCATCTAGCACAATTTGTCCTTCAAAATCTTCATCTGTTCCATTTAAAATGTTGAGAAGACTACTTTTTCCAGAACCATTCTTACCAATAAGCGCAATTTTATCCCCTTTTTGAATCGTAGCGGAAGTAATTATCAATTTTGATTCTCCCAGTTGTTTGGAAATGTTTTTCAAAGTAATCGTATCAAAAGAATGTTGAGGTGCTTGAACTGAAACGGGTCTCCCAACAATGTTTTGAAAACTCTTGATTACAGGCTTTACGGACTCTAACATTTGTAAATCATAAAGGATTTCCTGTATTGGTTCAGAAAAAGCATTAATATATCCGAAACTCGCCACCACCTCCGGAATACCGAGTTGCTGGTGAGATAGAGAGTAGGCTAAATAAATAAACAGAACAAGACTAATGAATTCAAAAGAAACACCTGTCAATAAGATGCCTGTAATTTTTGTCAAACCATACTTAAAATACTTATCCTGCAAATTCTTTAGAGAACTCTTTTGTTGATTCAAAAAATGCGACATAGTTAGTTTATTTACCAAATGATGTCCCATGAGCAAATCCTCCAAAGTTCGATAGTAATCTCCTTGTTTTTTCAAGTAAACCTGTCTACGATTAGCGGTCAACTTCCCAACGATTTTAGGAATTTGAATACTAATTCCAGTAGAAAAGATTAAAATCAGTGATACAATAGGATTAATTGTTCTGCTAATAATGAAAGCGTAAATGATGATACGTAAAATTTGTTTGATAAAACTCATCAATGGAGGAAGGTAATCCTTTTCCAACGAATCTAGGTCATTAGATTGATAGGAAATATACTCTGCTACTGTTTTCTGCTTGAAATCGTGGTGACTGAGTCCCAGAAGTGAACGAAACCACTCATTTTTCAAAGTAGTCGAAAAGATAATCCCCTGCTTCCAATCAAGTATCATTTGGATATAGTTACAACTCAAATAGCCTGCCACTGACATAGAGTAACCATATAGAGCTACTTGATAATCCCCTTTGATTAATGCCTGCGTGAAATACGGTAACAAAGCTGTGCAGATATTCGATACTACACCAAAAAGAAAATTAAAGAAGAGATACCATCTAATAGTTTTAAGATATGGTAGCATATACGATACTCCTTGCTAATGCGTTTTTTTACATATCGCAGAACAATCTCTACTATTCCCTATTTCAGATAGTGCGATACTCGGACATTGAGTGCAATAATTGTAAATCACACAAGTACTGCAGTTTTTACTATCATTCAAAATATAATTTGCTATTTTGTAAAATATAGGTCTATCCCATGTTTCTTTGATAGATGTAAAATGAATATTTCCAATACTTCTATTGAAAGTAAGCTTTTTCAGTTTTTCTAACGATTTAGGCTATTTCGTGACACACCCACAATCCGTGAAAATTCTGGTTATATCAGATTATGTGATTTTCGTAAGAATTTTATATTGTCTCCAATCATGGCAGTCTCCTTTTACTTGATAAAATTATTATAACATTTAGAAATTAAAAACTGGTTCAAAATCAATAGAATGTGTGTATTCGATACATTCAATAATTCTTTGGAAACAGTTCTACACCAGTTACACAAATCTATATACACCTATCTCATTCAAAATAAAAAGAAAGCTGCAGTTCTTTTAATCCTGTATCAACGATTCATTCTGAAATCGAATAGGAGACATTTCCCAAGTCTACAATTCACTTCATCTCAAATTAATTTTTGTAATTCACCCTTAGATTATAGATTTTATACTCAACAAAAGTATAAAGCATACAAAACTTCACTTTGAACCAGTATTTATACTATATTCCGTATTAAAAATTCTATTATTGGTTTTGTAAAAAACAGTCTTCAAATATCCTGAAATATAGCAAAAAGAGATTGGGTAAAAACTCATTGTCTCTTCTCACTCAAGGACTAAGTTCACTTGAGCAAATCTAATCCGTACTATCGTTCCTTCTCCAACCTCAGACTCGATACGAATCTGGTGGCCTAGTTCTTCAGAAATTTTCTTAGATAGATACAGTCCAAGTCCAGATGACTGCTGGGTTAGACGTCCATTATATCCTGAGAAACCACGTTCAAAGACTCGGAGGACATCACTGTTTTTTATCCCGATTCCCGTATCCTTGATACAGAGTTCCTGGCCTTCCATATAAATCTCCAGACCACCTTCCTTGGTGTACTTGAGACTGTTTGAGATAATTTGTTCAATGACCACTAGTAGCCACTTTTTATCCGTCACGATTTCTTTATCAAGATCATGTAGATTGACATTTAAGCCTTTTTGAATAAAGAAAAGAGCATATTTACGAATTATTTCCTTGACCAAGTCCTCGATTTGCACCTGCTTCAAGACCAAATCATCATGGAAACTTTCTAAACGCAGGTACTGTAAGACTAGGTTGGTATAGGAGTCTATCTTGAAAATTTCCTGTTCTAACTGCTGCTTCAGTTGGCGGTCAGCTACTTCTGCAACTAAGAGTTGACTAGCTGCAATGGGTGTCTTAACCTGATGGACCCACAAGGTATAGTAATCCAGCAAATCCGTCAGTTTTCTTTCTGAATCTGACCTCTGCTGATAGAGTTCCATCTCACGCGCTTCTAATTTTTCTGCTAAAGCTATTTCCAAAGGAGATTTGGCTTCCCTCTCCCCATAGAGAATTTCCTGGCGATAGACCTGCATTTCCACCAATATGTCCCAAGTGAAAAATAAGATGGTTACAAAACAACATAGCAGGAAAAAGTAGAGAAAATAAATTCCCAAACTGGCAAATAAAAACTGAAAGAGCAAAACCAGAAACGTCAAAGAAAGCAGATAGACAAACAGACGACTACGGGAACGCAGATAGGCTAGAAAAAATTGTTTCCAATCAAGCATGCTTCAGTCCGTACCCTATCCCTTTCTTGGTCTCGATAAATCCTACCAAGCCCTGTTCTTCCAACTTTTTACGCAAACGAGCCACATTAACAGAGAGGGTATTGTCATCAATGAAAAAGTCACTATTCCAAAGTTCCCGCATGAGATCGTCACGCGCTACAATATTGCCCGCATGCTCAAACAATACTCGTAAAATCTGGAATTCATTCTTGGTCAAATTCAAGACTTGCCCTTGATAATGTAAATCCATGGATTTGGTATTAAGGATAACACCAGCATATTCCAGTAAACTCTCGTCACGCCCAAACTCATAGGAACGGCGCAACAAGCCCTGAACCTTGGCTAGAAGGACCTGCTGGTCAAAAGGCTTGGTCACAAAGTCATCCGCCCCCATATTGATTGCCATGACGATATCCATAGCCTGGTCTCTCGAAGACAGAAACATGATGGGTACCTTGGAAATCTTGCGAATCTCCTGACACCAGTGATAGCCATTAAACAAGGGCAGTCCAATATCCATGAGGACCAGATGAGGTTCCGACTGGACAAAAAGACTCAAAACTTCCATAAAGTCTTCTACCAGAACCACTTCAAATCCCCATTCAGAGAGCATTTTCCCGACCTGTTGACGAATGACCTGATCATCTTCTACTAATAAAATCTTGTGCATGCGCTCCTCCTTTTCTATTATTATAACAGATTTTTCCATGTTAGAAGGTCTGAAACTGAATTTGAAAGAGCTTGTTTTTAGCCAACAAAATGAGGCAACCCTACTAGCTAATTTGAGGGAAATTTGATAAGATAAATAAAAAAGAAAGGAGCTCTAATGGCCAATATTTTTGATTATCTGAAAGATGTCGCACACGATTCCTTTTACGACCTTCCTTTGAATGAGCTAGACATTCTAGCCTTAACAGAAATCACCTATCTCTCCTTTGATAATCTGGTCTCCACAAGTCCTCTGCGACTTTTAGACTTGGCACCTCTCATTCCAAGAGAGTCTAACATGTTGACCAGTAAAAACCGCCTCCAGCTATTAGATGAACTAGCTCAACACAAACGCTTCAAAAATTGCAAACTCTCCCATTTTATCAATGACATTGATTCTGAACTGCAAAAGCAATTTGCTGCTATGACCTACCGCCTCACTCTCGATACCTATCTGATTGTCTTTCGTGGGACAGATGACAGTATCATTGGCTGGAAGGAAGATTTCCACCTGACCTATATGAAGGAAATTCCTGCTCAAAAGCACGCTCTCCGCTATTTAAAGAACTTTTTTGCCCGCCATCCTAAGCAAAAGGTCATTCTGGCCGGGCATTCCAAGGGAGGAAATTTAGCCATCTATGCTGCTAGTCAAATTGAGCAAAGCTTGCAAAATCAAATCACAGCAGTTTATACCTTTGATGCGCCTGGTCTCCATAAAGAACTGACACAAACCGAGGGCTATCAAAGGATAATGCATAGAAGCAAGGTCTTCATCCCACAAGGGTCCATTATCGGTATGATGATGGAAATCCCTAACCACCAAATCATCGTGCACAGTACTGCCTTAGGTGGTATCGCCCAGCACGACACCTTTAGTTGGCAGATTGAGGACAAGCACTTCGTCCAACTGGATAAAATCAACAGTGATAGTCAACAAGTTGACACAACCTTCAAAGAATGGGTGGCAACAGTCCCTGACGAAGAACTCCAGCTCTACTTCGACCTCTTCTTTGGCACCATTCTAGATGCTGGGATTAGCTCCATCAATGACCTGTCATCCTTAAAGGCTATCGAACACATTCATCATCTCTTTGTCCAAGCTCAATCCCTCACTCCAGAAGAAAGGGAAACCATGGGACGCCTCACCCAGTTATTAATTGATACCCGTTACCAAGTCTGGAAAAAGAGATAATCCACATAAAAAACCCAACTAATCGTTTGATTAGTTGGGTTTTCATTTATGAAGTTGAATTCCTTTGTTTAATCTTTAATGATTAAAACATTAGTCTTCTTTTTTCTTGCGTGCCACAAGACCAAATCCGCTCAATACTCCAAGAAGTCCAAGAGCTGCTAGGCTTGAGTGATCTTCTGTACCAGTATTAGGCAATTCCTTAGCTGGTTTAGCTGGAGCTGGTTTTGATGGTTTCGCAGGTTCTGGTTTCACAGAAGGAATGATTTTTTCATAAACATGAACTGTGTCGCCATTTGGAAGTTTCTTAGTCTCTACGAAGCGGTAGCCTGGAATATCTTTCTTAGGTTGGTCGCCATCTTCTGTTGGATAGTTTGGAATTTCATTTCCTTCTTTATCCTTGAATGATGTCTTAACTTTTTCGTAGACGTGCTCGATGTCGCCATTTGGAAGTTTCTTAGTCTCTACGAAGCGGTAACCTGGGATATCTTTCTTAGGTTGTTCGCCATCTTCTGTTGGATAGTTTGGAATTTCATTTCCATCTTTATCCTTGTGACTTGTCTTAACTTTCTCATAAACGTGTTCGATGTCGCCATTTGGAAGTTTCTTAGTTTCTACGAAGCGGTAACCTGGGATATCTTTCTTAGGTTGTTCGCCATCTTCACTTGGATTACCTGGAATCTCGTTTCCTTCTTTATCCTTGAATGATGTCTTAACTTTTTCGTAGACGTGTTCGATGTCGCCATTTGGAAGTTTCTTAGTCTCTACGAAGCGGTAACCTGGGATATCTTTCTTAGGTTGTTCACCATCTTCTGTTGGATAGTTTGGAATTTCGTTGCCGTCTTTATCCTTATGACTTGTCTTAACTTTCTCATAAACGTGTTCGATGTCGCCATTTGGAAGTTTCTTAGTCTCTACGAAGCGGTAGCCTGGGATATCTTTCTTAGGTTGTTCGCCGTCTTCTGTTGGATAGTTTGGAATTTCATTGCCATCTTTATCCTTGTGACTTGTCTTAACTTTCTCATAAACGTGTTCTACATCGCCATTTGGAAGTTTCTTAGTCTCTACGAAGCGGTAGCCTGGGATATCTTTCTTAGGTTGTTCGCCGTCTTCTGT
>NZ_CAMHZL010000001.1:300000-388548 GCF_946190155.1 Streptococcus mitis | reverse complement strand
AGCCATGAAAACTGGTTGGATAAAAGACAAAGGCGTCTGGTATTATCTAAATCCTGAAGATGGCATTATGTTGGTTGGCCTTCATAAAGTCAATGGTAATCAATATTACTTTGAAGAATCAGGAGCTATGCAAATAGGTTGGAAACAGGTTGATGGTAATTGGTACTATTTCCAAGCTGATGGTTCTTTATTGAAGAATGCAACAACACCTGATGGTTATAAAGTTAATGAAGAAGGTGTATGGAAACAAGTAGTTACTGTTGATAAGAATCCAAATCAATCTAGAAACAAACAGGAAACGTCTACTTTGACTGATAAATCAGAAAATATGAATAAGGAAGATAAACAAGAAAAACAAAAAGAAATGAACTCTTCTAATTCAGAAAAACAAAAAGAGGACTCAATTGTAGATCAAAGTATTTCCAACAAGAAATCAAAGGAATAATGAGAAAATCCCCTGCTAGTAGAATAGTCTATTAGCAGGGGATTATTTTAATTTCTTTTAATATTAGCAAGTGCAAGATTGAGTTCATAGTGGAGTGTTTTATCTTTGGTAAGAAATAGCGTCAAGAGATAATAAATACCGCAAGTCGCAACAGTCGCGAGAACCATGAGTACCATATTGAAGTTGACTGTATAAGAGTTGATTTGGAAAAGGAATTTAAACGCTAAGTAGATTGGAATAAATCCGAGCGATACAATAGTATAGCGTGTTAAGGTAATAAAGATTTCTTTTAAATCAAGCAACTTATGTTTCTTGATAAAGTAAATTTCCAGTAGAACAACTACAGTTTCTGCAATAATAGTAGTAGCAATGTAGTACTCTGGTGCAAAAATATTATTGAAATACAAGAGACTGTTGAATAGGATATTAGCTCCATCACCAAGGAAGTAAAAGGCTGTTAAACGATTTTCGTGGTCGTTGATGAAGATAATTTGTTTACCAAGGATTAATTCAATGGCCCAAATGATAGTACGAAAAGCGAAGACACTAGTCACAATACCTGCTTCGAGGTATTTTTCAGGAGAGTAGATGACTGCTGCGTAGTTTCCTAATACCATAATCCCAATACTGGTTGGAATGATAAGGAAATAAAAGAGGGAAGCACCTTGATTCAGAAGATTTTTATAAGATTCGTAGTCTTTCTTACCGAGATAGTAGCCGAGACGTGGAATACTGATGTTGATAGTTCCACTCAAGACACTGGCAATCAACATAACGATGCTGGAAGCAATGGTGTAATAAGAAATGTAGTTTTCATCAATAGTTTGTTCGTACTGTTTTTGAGCTTGTTTAGCTAGGTATAAAATCTTCTTATAGCCACAATTCTGTCTTCTTTTAGGGAAACCGTTACAGATAAAGGGAGCTTTGTCGAGTAGAGGACAAGGAAGGTTATCGCATGTAGACTCTCGGACTGTCTGTTTCGTTTGACTTCTTTGGAAACAGTAGTTTTGTCTTTTAGAATGGATTGTCAGGTAGCTTTGAAGGTTTCCCCGCGCTCTAAGCTTAATTGGATATCGTTACGGTCTGAAAGGGTAAGATGTTTATATTTTGTCATAGTGAGCCTTATTTCTAACTCAAACGTCTCACACTGAATTCCACCATAAAAATCCGTTTTAGACTAATTTCCACTTCGGTCAGGCAAGTGGAAGTTACTTTGAGAAGTTACCCTAGGGAAAATCTATCCCGACAGAGGAGCCTTCTTTTGATAAAATCGTAAAAATCTAGTATAATAGATAGAACTGAAAGTATGAGGTTACTAGCAATGAAAATGAAACAAATCAGTGATACAACTTTAAAAATCACGATGTCTTTAGAGGATTTGATGGATCGAGGAATGGAGATTGCTGACTTTCTCGTTCCTCAAGAAAAAACAGAAGAGTTCTTTTATGCTATCTTGGATGAGTTAGAGATGCCTGATAGCTTTCTAGATACAGGTATGTTGAGCTTTCGTGTGACTCCAAAACCTGATAAGGTAGATGTCTTTGTAACCAAATCAAAGATTGACCAAAATCTAGATTTTGAAGACTTATCGGATTTACCAGATATGGAAGAATTGGCTCAAATGTCGCCTGATGAATTTATCAAAACCTTGGAAAAAAGCATCGCAGACAAAACCAAGGATGATATTGAAGCCATTCAATCTCTAGAGCAAGTAGAAGCCAAGGAAGAAGAGCAGGAGCAGGTTGAACAAGAAGCTGAAAGCAAGAAAGAGCCTTACATCTACTACATCCTTTCTTTTGCTAAGTTGGCTGACTTGGTGTCTTTTGCCAAAACAGTGACTTTTGAGATGGAAACTTCTGAACTCTACAAGATGAACGAGCGCTATTATTTGACCATTTTAGTAGATATTGAAAATCATCCAAGTCCATATCCAGCTTGGCTGTTGGCTCGTATGCGCGAGTTTGCGGACGATAGTGACATCAGTCGCTCAGTCTTGCAAGAGTATGGCCAAGTCTTGATGAATCACGATGCAGTGCTTAATCTGCAAAAAATCGGATAATCATTTCTGGAAAGCTATTTCTAGATTATAAGAAGAACGAATCGTTTGATTCGTTTTTTCTTTTCTATACTGAAATAGTGAATTACTATGATAGGAATTTTCACAAAATTCTGTTATAATGGCTATAATAGAAAATTTCGAGGAGACAAACATGACAGTTAAAATTGCTTTACTAGGATTTGGTACCGTTGCAAGTGGTGTGCCTTTCCTCCTAAAGGAAAATGGAGAAAAAATCAATCAATCGGCACATTCAGATATTGAAGTTGCTAAGGTATTGGTCAAGGACGAAGATGAAAAGAACCGCTTGCTTGCAGCAGGGAATGACTTTAACTTTGTAACCAATGTGGATGACATTTTGTCAGATCAAGACATTACGATCGTAGTGGAATTGATGGGGCGTATCGAACCAGCTAAAACCTTTATCACTCGTGCCTTGGAGGCTGGCAAACACGTTGTGACTGCTAACAAGGACCTTTTGGCTGTCCATGGTGCAGAATTGTTAGAAATCGCTAAAGCTAATAAGGTAGCACTTTACTATGAAGCAGCAGTAGCTGGTGGGATTCCAATTCTTCGTACCTTGGCAAATTCCTTAGCTTCTGACAAAATCACTCGTGTACTTGGTGTAGTCAACGGAACTTCCAACTTCATGATGACCAAGATGGTGGAAGAAGGCTGGTCTTACGATGATGCTCTTGCGGAAGCACAAAGACTAGGTTTTGCAGAAAGTGACCCTACAAATGACGTAGATGGGATTGATGCAGCCTACAAGATGGTGATTTTGAGCCAATTTGCCTTTGGCATGAAGGTTGCATTTGACGATGTAGCCCACAAGGGGATCCGCAATATCACACCAGAAGATGTGGCTGTAGCCCAAGACCTTGGTTATGTAGTGAAATTGGTTGGTTCTATCGAGGAAACTCCTTCAGGTATTGCTGCAGAAGTAACACCAACCTTCCTTCCTAAAGCGCACCCACTTGCTAGTGTGAATGGGGTAATGAACGCCGTCTTTGTAGAGTCTATCGGTATCGGTGAGTCTATGTACTACGGACCAGGTGCTGGTCAAAAACCAACTGCAACAAGTGTTGTGGCGGATATTGTCCGTATTGTTCGTCGCTTGAATGATGGAACCATTGGCAAAGACTTCAATGAATACAGTCGTGACTTGGTCTTGGCTAATCCAGAGGATGTCAAAGCTAATTACTACTTCTCAATCTTGGCTCCAGACTCAAAAGGTCAGGTCTTGAAACTTGCTGAAATCTTCAATGCCCAAGATATTTCCTTCAAGCAAATTCTTCAAGATGGCAAAGAGGGTGACAAGGCGCGTGTTGTGATCATCACACACAAGATTAATAAAGCCCAGCTTGAAAATGTCTCAGCTGAATTGAAGAAGGTTTCAGAATTTGACCTCTTGAATACCTTCAAAGTGCTAGGAGAATAAGATGAAGATTATTGTACCTGCAACCAGTGCCAATATCGGGCCAGGTTTTGACTCGGTCGGTGTAGCTGTAACCAAGTATCTTCAAATAGAGGTCTGTGAAGAACGAGATGAGTGGCTGATTGAACACCAGATTGGCAAATGGATTCCACATGACGAGCGCAATCTCTTGCTCAAAATCGCTTTGCAAATTGTACCAGACCTGCAACCAAAACGTTTGAAAATGACCAGTGATGTTCCCTTGGCGCGTGGTTTGGGTTCTTCTAGCTCGGTTATCGTTGCTGGGATTGAACTAGCCAATCAATTGGGGCAACTCAACTTGTCAGACCATGAAAAATTGCAGTTAGCGACTAAGATTGAAGGCCATCCTGACAATGTGGCTCCAGCCATTTATGGTAATCTCGTTATTGCAAGCTCTGTTGATGGACAAGTTTCAGCTATTGTAGCAGACTTCCCAGAGTGTGATTTCCTAGCCTACATTCCAAACTATGAATTGCGTACTAGAGACAGCCGTGGTGTCTTGCCTAAGAAATTGTCTTACAAGGAAGCTGTTGCGGCTAGTTCTATCGCCAATGTGGCGGTTGCAGCCTTGTTGGCAGGAGACATGGTGACCGCTGGGCAAGCAATCGAGGGCGACCTCTTCCACGAGCGCTATCGTCAGGACTTGGTGAGAGAATTTGCGACGATTAAGCAAGTAGCCAAAGAAAATGGTGCCTATGCAACCTACCTTTCTGGTGCTGGGCCGACAGTTATGGTTTTGGCTTCTCACGACAAGATGCCAGCGATTAAGGCAGAATTGGAAAAGCAACCCTTCAAAGGAAAACTGCATGACTTGAAAGTTGATACCCAAGGTGTCCGTGTCGAAGCAAAATAAAGAATAGAAGATAGGATGGGGAAACTCTTGACCAGAGGGCTTCCTATCCTTTTTTTGAAAAGAATTCGAGTTAAAAACTTGATAAAGGAGAAATAAAGATGGCAGAAATTTATCTAGCAGGTGGTTGTTTTTGGGGCCTAGAGGAATATTTTTCACGCATTTCTGGAGTACTAGCAACCAGTGTTGGCTACGCTAATGGTCAAGTCGAAACGACCAATTACCAGTTGCTCAAGGAAACAGACCATGCAGAAACGGTTCAAGTGATTTATGATGAGAAGGCAGTGTCACTCAGAGAGATTTTGCTTTATTATTTCCGTGTCATCGACCCTTTATCTATCAATCAACAAGGGAATGACCGTGGTCGCCAATATCGAACTGGGATCTATTATCAGGATGAATCAGACCTACCTGCTATCTACACAGTGGTGCAGGAGCAGGAGCGCATGCTGGGTCGAAAGATTGCAGTAGAGGTGGAGAAACTTCGCCACTACATTCTGGCTGAAGATTACCACCAAGACTATCTTAAGAAGAATCCTTCAGGTTACTGTCATATCGATGTGACCGATGCTGATAAGCCATTGATTGACGCAGCAAATTATGAAAAGCCTAGTCAAGAGGTATTAAAGGGCAGTTTATCTGAAGAATCCTATCGTGTTACCCAAGAAGCTGCTACAGAGGCTCCATTTACCAATGCCTATGACCAAACCTTTGAAGAAGGGATTTATGTAGATATTACGACAGGTGAGCCCCTCTTTTTTGCCAAGGATAAGTTTGCCTCAGGATGTGGTTGGCCAAGTTTTAGCCGTCCGATTTCCAAGGAATTGATTCATTATTACAAGGATCTCAGCCATGGAATGGAGAGAATTGAGGTTCGTTCTCGGTCGGGAAATGCTCACTTGGGTCATGTTTTCACAGATGGGCCTCGGGAGTTAGGTGGCCTCCGTTACTGTATCAATTCTGCTTCCTTGCGCTTTGTGGCCAAGGATGAGATGGAAGAGGAAGGATATGGCTATCTACTACCTTACTTAAACAAATAAATCAGAGAGGGTGGGTACTTCCCACTTTCTTCATTTCTAGAATACGAATAGAAGGGATTTATGAAACACCTATTATCTTACTTCAAACCTTACATCAAGGAATCAATTTTAGCACCCTTGTTCAAGCTACTTGAAGCTGTGTTTGAGCTCTTAGTTCCTATGGTGATTGCTGGGATTGTTGACCAATCATTGCCCCAGAGGGATCAAGGTCATCTCTGGATGCAGATTGGCCTGCTCCTTATCTTTGCAGTGATTGGCGTTGTAGTGGCCTTGATAGCTCAGTTTTACTCAGCCAAGGCAGCGGTAGGATTTGCCAAAGAACTGACAGACGACCTCTATCGTCATATTCTTTCATTGCCTAAGGACAGCAGAGACCGTTTGACAACTTCGAGCTTGGTGACTCGCTTGACTTCGGACACCTACCAGATTCAGACTGGTATCAATCAATTCCTGCGTCTCTTTTTGCGAGCACCAATTATCGTTTTTGGAGCTATCTTTATGGCCTATCGAATCTCAACTGAGTTGACTCTCTGGTTTTTAGTCATGGTTGTCATTTTGACCATTATCATTGTAGGCCTCTCTCGACTGGTCAATCCTCTCTACAGCAGTTTCAGAATGAAAACGGACCAATTGGTTCAAGAAACGCGCCAGCAATTACAAGGGATGCGAGTTATTCGTGCTTTTGGGCAAGAAAAACGAGAGTTACAGATTTTTCAAATCCTTAACCAAGTCTATGCTAGATTACAAGAGAAAACTGGTTTCTGGTCTAGTTTATTAACACCTTTGACCTATCTGATTGTCAATGGAACTCTTCTCGTTATCATCTGGCAAGGCTATATTTCTATACAAGGAGGCTTACTCAGTCAAGGTGCTCTTATTGCCCTCATCAACTATCTCCTACAGATTTTGGTGGAATTGGTCAAGCTAGCTATGCTGATAAATTCCCTAAACCAGTCCTATATCTCTGCTAAGCGAATCGAGGAAGTCTTTGCTGAAGCTCCAGAAAATATCCATTTAGAATTAGAACAAAAGCAAACTACTAGTAATCAGGTTTTACAAGTTCAAGGACTGACCTTTACCTATCCTGATGCGGCCCAGCCTTCTCTGAGAGATATTTCCTTTGACCTGACTCAAGGGAAAATCCTTGGTATTATTGGGGGAACGGGTTCTGGTAAATCAAGCTTGGTACAACTCATCCTTGGACTTTATCCAGCAGATAAGGGAAGCATTGACCTTTATCGAGATGGATCTAGTCCTCGTAATTTGGAGGAGTGGCGGTCTTGGATTGCCTATGTGCCCCAAAAGGTTGAACTCTTTAAGGGAACTATTCGTTCCAACTTGACTCTAGGTTTAGATCAAGAAGTAACTGACCGAGAACTATGGCAGGCCTTGGAAATTGCACAAGCCAAGGATTTTGTTAGTGAAAAGGAAGGGCTCTTAGATACCCTAGTTGAGGCAGGAGGACGAAATTTCTCAGGTGGACAAAAACAAAGGTTGTCGATCGCTCGAGCAGTCTTGCGCCAAGCTCCATTTCTCATCCTAGATGATGCGACCTCGGCCCTCGACACCATTACTGAGTCCAAGCTCTTGAAAGCTATCCGAGAAAACTTACCAAATACAAGCTTAATCTTGATTTCTCAACGAACCTCGACTTTACAGATGGCTGACCAGATTCTCCTCTTGGAAAAAGGTGAGCTTCTAGCTATCGGCAAGCATGAGGACTTGATGAAGTCCAGTCAAGTCTATCGTGAAATCAACGCATCCCAACATGGAAAGGAGGACTAGCATGAGACGACAAACTGCAAACCAGACGTTCATACGTTTGGCCAAAGATTTAGCAAGCCATCCTTTCCTCCTTTTCTTAGCCTTTCTAGGAACTATTGCTCAGGTTGGTTTATCAATCTACCTACCTATCTTGATTGGGCAGGTCATCGACCAAGTCCTAGTGACTGGTTCATCATCAGTTTTTTGGCACATTTTCATTCAGATGATTTTGGTGGTCATAGGAAATACTCTCGTTCAATGGGTCAATCCTCTCCTCTATAATCGCCTAATCTTCTCTTATACTAGAAACTTGCGAGAGCGAATCATCCATAAGCTCCATCGTTTACCGATTTCTTT
Organism: Streptococcus mitis; assembly: GCF_946190155.1. GTDB lineage: Bacteria > Bacillota > Bacilli > Lactobacillales > Streptococcaceae > Streptococcus > Streptococcus mitis_CL. Next base: position 380,577 of record NZ_CAMHZL010000001.1, on the reverse strand, counting down.
TGTAGATCGGCAAGGCAGTGGAGAAATGGTCAGTCGTGTAACCACGGATATAGAACAGTTAGCAGTTGGCTTGACCATGATTTTTAACCAATTTTTCATTGGCGTCTTGATGATTTTGGTTAGTATTCTAGCCATGCTCCAAATTCATCTCCTCATGACCCTCTTAGTCTTGCTGTTGACGCCACTATCTATGGTAATCTCACGCTTTATTGCTAAACGCTCCTATCATCTATTTCAGAAGCAAACAGAGACGAGGGGAATTCAGACCCAGTTGATTGAAGAATCGCTTAGCCAACAGACGATTATCCAGTCTTTTAATGCTCAAACAGAGTTTATCCAAAGGCTGCGTGAGGCTAATGACAACTACTCAAGCTACTCTCAGTCAGCCATCTTTTATTCTTCAACGGTCAATCCTTCGACTCGCTTTGTTAATGCGCTCATTTATGCTCTTCTAGCTGGATTAGGAGCTTATCGTATCATGATGGGGTCTACCTTGACCATCGGGCGTTTAGTGACCTTTTTGAACTATGTCCAACAGTACACCAAACCCTTTAACGATATTTCTTCAGTTTTAGCCGAATTGCAAAGTGCCTTGGCATGTGCAGAGCGTGTTTATGCTGTCTTAGAAAGTCCTGAAGTGGTTGAAACAGGTAAGGAAGTCTTGACCAGTGACCAGGTTAAGGGAGCAATTTCCTTTAAACAGGTCTCTTTTGGTTACAATCCTGAAAAGATTTTGATTAAGGATTTATCTATTGACATCCCAGCTGGTAGCAAGGTGGCTATTGTTGGCCCGACAGGTGCCGGAAAATCAACGCTTATCAATCTTCTTATGCGTTTTTATCCCATTAATTCAGGAGATATCTTGCTGGACGGGAAATCCATTTATGATTATAGTCGTGCCTCTCTTCGACAGCAGTTTGGCATGGTGCTCCAAGAAACTTGGCTCAATCAAGGGACCATTCATGACAATATTGCCTTTGGCAATCCTGAAGCCAGTCGGGAGCAGGTGATTGCTGCAGCCAAAGCAGCCAATGCCGACTTTTTCATCCAACAGTTGCCCCAAGGCTATGATACCAAGCTTGAAAATGCTGGAGAATCTCTCTCTGTCGGTCAAGCTCAACTTTTGACCATTGCGCGTGTCTTTCTGGCTATTCCAAAGATTCTTATATTAGACGAGGCGACTTCTTCTATCGATACACGGACAGAAGTATTGGTTCAGGATGCCTTTGCTAAGCTCATGAAGGGGCGCACAAGCTTTATCATCGCCCACCGCTTGTCAACCATTCAGGATGCAGATTTAATCCTTGTCTTGGTGAATGGTGATATCGTTGAGTATGGTAATCATCAAGAACTCATGGCTCGAAAGGGCAAGTATTACCAAATGCAGCAAGCTGCAGCTTTTAGCTCTGAATAATGCTTTATATTTTAAAATCTCATGGACAAAAAAAGTTGCCTTTGGGTGACTTTTTTGTTACAATAGCTAGAAAAATTGTTCACTGTAATACTCCATGAAAATCAAAGAGCAAACTAGGAAGCTAGCCGTAGGTTGCTCAAAGCACTGCTTTGAGGCTGTAGATAAGACTGACGAAGTCAGCTCAAAATACTGCTTTGAGATTGTAGATAGAACTGACGAAGTCAGTAATCATATATCTACTCCAAGGTGAAGCTGACGTGGTTTGAAGAGAAGTATAAATTGTCTTTTAGAAAAGGAGCCTAGAATGAAAGTCTTTCAGCATGTAAATATCGTGACTTGTGACAAAGATTTCCATGTTTATCTAGATGGAATCTTAGCCGTTAAGGATTCTCAAATCGTCTATGTTGGTCAAGAGCAGTCAGAGATTATAGAGCAAGCTGAGCAGATTATAGACTATCAGGGAGCCTGGATTATGCCTGGTTTGGTTAATTGCCACACCCATTCTGCTATGACCGGATTGAGAGGAATTCGAGATGATAGCAATCTCCATGAATGGCTCAATGACTATATCTGGCCTGCAGAAGCAGGATTTACTCCCGACATGACTACTAAGGCGGTCAAAGAAGCTCTGACAGAGATGCTCCAGTCAGGAACAACAACCTTTAATGATATGTATAATCCCAATGGTGTGGATATTGAGCGGATTTATCAGGCAGTGAAAGATTCCAAGATGCGTTGTTATTTCTCACCGACTCTTTTTTCTTCAGAGGCAGAGACAACTGCTGAGACTATAAGTAGAACTCGAGCAATCATTGAAGAAATTATTGGATATAAAAATCCAAATTTCAAGGTGATGGTGGCCCCACATTCTCCCTACAGCTGTAGTAGAGACTTGCTGGCAGAAAGCTTAGATCTGGCAAAAGAGTTGAATATTCCTATCCATATCCACGTGGCGGAGACCAAGGAGGAGTCAGGAATTATCCTGAAACGATACGGTAAACGTCCTCTTGATTTTCTCGAAGAACTGGGTTACTTAGATCATCCATCTGTCTTTGCTCACGGGGTCGAATTAAACGAGAGAGAAATTGAACGTTTGGCAACTTCTCAAGTGGCTATCGCTCACAATCCTATCAGTAACCTCAAACTGGCCTCAGGAATCGCTCCAATCATCCAACTCCAAAAAGCGGGAATGGCAGTAGGAATTGCGACAGATTCAGTTGCTTCCAACAACAACCTTGATATGTTTGAGGAAGGACGAACAGCAGCTCTCTTACAGAAAATGAAGAGTGGGGATGCCAGCCAATTCCCTATCGAAACAGCTCTCAAGGCTCTGACAATCGAAGGTGCTAAGGTCCTAGGAATGGAAAATCAGATAGGAAGTCTGGAAGTTTGCAAGCAAGCAGATTTTCTGGTCATCCAACCACAAGGGAAAATTCATCTCCAACCTCAGGAAAATATGCTGTCCCACCTCATTTATGCAGTCAAATCCAGTGACGTTGATGATGTTTATATCGCTGGAGAACAGGTTGTTAAGCAAGGCCAAGTCCTAACAGTAGAACTTTAAAAGAAAAATCACAAAAAATTTTAAAAAAGTTTGCAAAAATCTTGCATTCTTTTTTTAACTATGCTATACTTATATACGGTTTGAAAAAACTGCCTAAGACAGTAGGGGAGCTCGACTCATAAATATCCTACCGAGGACAAAACGTATCATGTAAAAAGAAGCGTATTGTACTTTCGTGTCTAGGTTTGGGCGCGTTTTTCTTTTGAAAAATTTCCCCAAGCAAAATAATAACGGAGGTGAACACACTAATGAGTGAAGCAATTATTGCTAAAAAAGCGGAACTAGTTGACGTAGTAGCTGAAAAAATGAAAGCTGCTGCATCTATCGTCGTTGTAGACGCTCGTGGTTTGACAGTTGAGCAAGATACAGTTCTTCGTCGTGAGCTTCGTGGAAGCGAAGTTGAGTATAAAGTGATTAAAAACTCAATCTTGCGTCGTGCAGCTGAAAAAGCTGGTCTTGAAGATCTTGCATCTGTATTTGTTGGACCATCTGCAGTAGCATTTTCTAACGAAGATGTTATCGCACCAGCGAAAATCTTGAACGACTTTTCTAAAAACGCTGAAGCACTTGAAATCAAAGGTGGTGCAATCGAAGGCGCTGTCGCATCTAAAGAAGAGATTCTTGCTCTTGCAACTCTTCCAAACCGCGAAGGACTTCTTTCTATGCTCCTTTCTGTACTTCAAGCGCCAGTGCGCAACGTTGCTCTTGCAGTCAAAGCGGTTGCAGACAACAAAGAAGACGCAGCTTAATCTTAAGCTACGCAGCGTAGCCTAGCTACGAAAATCTATTATAAATTTAAAACATATTTGGAGGAAATAACAATGGCATTGAACATTGAAAACATTATTGCTGAAATTAAAGAAGCTTCAATCCTTGAATTGAACGACCTTGTAAAAGCTATCGAAGAAGAATTTGGTGTAACTGCAGCTGCTCCTGTAGCTGTTGCTGCAGCTGGTGCTGCTGACGCTGGTGCTGCTAAAGATTCATTCGACGTTGAATTGACATCTGCAGGCGACAAAAAAGTTGGCGTTATCAAAGTTGTACGTGAAATCACAGGTCTTGGTCTTAAAGAAGCTAAAGAACTTGTTGACGGTGCACCAGCACTTGTTAAAGAAGGCGTTGCAACTGCAGAAGCTGAAGAAATCAAAGCTAAATTGGAAGAAGCTGGAGCTTCAGTTACTCTTAAATAATAGAGCGACTACATTAGTAGCTTAAAAACATGATTAAACCGCTATTCTTAGGAGTAGCGGTTTTTATTTTTATCTGTCATGGGGCACAAAAGGGAAAGGAATCTTTAAAAGTGAGGAGAGTTAGATTGAAAGAATCATATTGGTAAATCGAAATGATGGATATTTGTATCATGTCATAAATCGTAATCAAACGATAATATTGATTTTCTTACAAATTAAGAGTATAATTTATAAAAATGAGTGGTCACTCAATTTTTGTGGAATTAAGGAGTAAAGAAAATGGTTGTTGAAGCAATAGAGTATAGTCGTTTCGGTAACGAAGAGGTCTTGGATTTGCTGAAGATCGACTTTACAGCCTTGGATGTAAATCAGGTGAGAGTAGAAGTTCATGCTGTTGGTTTAAATCCTATTGATTATAAAACTTTTGAGGGAGCGAAACCCCTTCGATTTCTATCTTTTATAACGAAATTAAGGAAACCAAGTCGTTGGTTTGAATCCAAATCATCTCTATTTCCAAGAGGTGTGGGGAGAGATTTTTCTGGAGTTATTACAGAAGTTGGAAATGAAGTAACTAGGTTCTCAGTAGGAGATAAGGTGTTTGGAACAATGATTAGCGATCCTGGTTTGGGAACTAAGAGGGGAGCTTTAGCAACAGAAATTTGTGTCAATGAATCAGAAATTGTATTGAAACCAGAGATGATCGACATGACTCACGCAGCTACTATGGGAGTAGCTGCTCTAACTGTGGGTGGGGCTTTTAGAAGAATCGGTTTAAATTCAAGAGATACTGTTGTTATTTCAGCTGCAGCAGGAGGTATTGGAAGTATTGCAGTACAGTATGCAGTTGCTAAGGGGGCGAAAGTAATCGGAATCGCAAGTAAGAAAAATGCAGAGTATCTGAAGTCTTTAGGTGCCATACCAGTAAGTTACGAAGAGAATATCAAGAAGGCTCTTCTATCAGCTAGTCCAACGCCTATTACAAAATTTTTGGATTGTTATGGATCTGATTATGTTAGATTGGCTTTTAGTTTAGGTTTGAAGGGGACAGCTATTGGGACATTAGTACCTTCGCCCTATGTTATGATAAAAGGTGCTCAGTTTACTGGTCCGAGACATTCCACATATGATGATTTTAGCACTTTAGCTGAAATGGTCTCAGACGGGAAGGTTCAGCTGAAAATTGATCAAGTGTATGACTTTTCTCTAAAGTCAGTTAGAGAAGCTTATCGTAGTCTGAAAATGGGACACAGTCGAGGCAAAAAAGTCGTAAAAGTAAGAGAGTAGAAGAGAGGTGCTAGCGATGGAAAGTTTAGAACAAAAGTATGCTCAGACGTTAGAAGTTAGCAACTTGAGCTTGAAACAACGTCGAGTGTTATTATCAAGCTTAAAATTATTCTCAGAAATTGGATTTGAGAATACAACGTCCAGCCTTATTGCCGAACGCGCTGGAGTGTCAGAAGGAACTGTTTTTAGTTACTTTAAAACAAAGGAAGGTATTTTAGAAGCCATTTTATCTACTTTTCTAGAACAGGTTATTCCAGAAGTAATTGCGGATTTCTCAGAAAAAAAATTCACAGTAGATCAAGAAACTTTTCCCTTCTTTTTAAAAAGTATTGTTCGAGATAGGCTCTTTTTCATTCAGGAGAATCAAATGCAGGTTAAAATTCTCTTGGGGCGTTCTTTTATTGATAAAAATCTTTCTATCCAGTTAGGAAATATTATTGTTCAATCTATAATAGAACCAATTAGTCCGGTTTTAAATCAATTTAAAGAAAAAGGACTTATTCTAAATTGGTCAAATGAAAGAATTGTTCGATACATTTTAGCATTGAGTTTTTCTTATCTTATTCCCATGATGTTGAATGATGAAGGAACTATAAACATAGATGAAGCAGTTGATGAGATTGTTGAATGTTTGTCATCTGCCCTAATGAAAGTAAAATAAATTTAGATGTTAAAACTCACTGTTAATGGTGAGTTTTTTGAATTCAACATAAAAATCCCCAATCGTAGTGATTGAGGATTGAGCAAATAACTCTTAAACAATACCTTGGGCAATCATAGCGTTTGCTACATTTTCAAAGGCAGCAATGTTAGCTCCTGCAAGGTAGTCTTTATCAAGACCATATGTTTCTGAAGTTGTTTTAGCAGTGTTAAAGATGTTTGTCATGATGTCTTTGAGACGACCATCAACTTCTTCACGAGTCCATGAGAGGCGAAGGCTATTTTGGCTCATTTCAAGAGCTGAAACAGCTACACCACCAGCGTTGGCAGCTTTTGCAGGTCCGTAGAAGATACCATTTTCTTTGTAGACTTTGATGGCATCAAGGTCGCTTGGCATGTTGGCACCTTCAGATACACACATAACGCCTTGAGCAACCAAACGTTTAGCTGCTTCACCGTTGATTTCGTTTTGAGTCGCACATGGAAGAGCGATGTCATAGTTACCAGCGTAAGTCCATACAGAACCTTCATGATAAGTAGCAGTTGCTTTCTCAGCAGCATACTCAGTCAAACGAGCGCGACGTTTTTCTTTAACATCAACCAAAAGATCAAAGTCGATACCATTTTCATCGATGACATAACCGTTTGAGTCAGATACAGAGATTACAGTAGCACCAAGTTCAGTTGCTTTTTGAAGAGCGTATTGAGCAACGTTACCAGAACCTGAAATAACCACTTTCTTACCAGCAAAGCTATTGCCATTTGCTTTAAGCATTTCTTCAGTATAGTAAACCAAACCGTAACCAGTTGCTTCTGGACGAATCAAGCTACCACCAAACCCAAGAGGTTTACCAGTCAAGACACCAGCATCAAATTGGTTAAGGCGTTTGTATTGACCGTAAAGGTAACCAATCTCACGTCCACCAACACCGATATCACCAGCAGGTACGTCTAGTGATGGTCCGATGTGTTTTTGCAACTCAGTCATGAAGCTTTGGCAGAAGCGCATCACTTCAGCATCTGTTTTACCTTTAGGATCGAAGTCTGATCCACCTTTACCTCCACCGATAGGAAGGCCAGTCAAGACGTTTTTAAAGATTTGTTCAAATCCGAGGAATTTCAAAATCCCTTGGTTTACAGTTGGGTGGAAACGAAGTCCGCCTTTGTATGGTCCAACAGCTGAGTTAAATTGAACACGGTAACCGCGGTTGACTTGAACTTTTCCATCACGGTCAATCCAAGGAACACGGAAAGAAATCACGCGTTCTGGCTCAGTAATACGTGCTAAGATATTTTCTTCAATATACTCAGGGTGTTTTTCAAATACAGGTTCCAAAGTGTTGAAAAATTCTTCAACAGCTTGGAGGAATTCAGCCTCGTGCCCGTTACGAGCTTTTACAGTTTCAAACACGCTTTGGATATATTCTTTAGCAGATGTCATATCGTTCTCCTTAAATTCTAATTTAATTATGTGTGTCATTATAGCAGAATTTTTTTTAGCTGTAAAGAGAAAAACAAAAATTTTCTAAAAATTCTTTCAATTTGATTTTTGTGATTGTTTGAAATTGGAATTTTTAATAATAGATAAAAAAACGAACCTTTTTCTTGTAAATATCTTTCTCAAAGAGAAAAGCTGAAAATATGGTATAATATTAGTAATAAAAGGAATCCGGAGGATCAGAATCATGGTATCAACGAAAACACAAATTGCTGGTTTTGAGTTTGACAATTGCTTGATGAATGCAGCAGGTGTGGCTTGTATGACTATAGCAGAGTTAGAAGGTGTTAAAAACTCAGCAGCAGGTACTTTTGTTACGAAGACTGCGACCTTGGACTTTCGTCAGGGAAATCCTGAGCCACGCTACCAAGATGTCCCGCTTGGTTCTATCAACTCTATGGGCTTGCCAAATAATGGCTTAGACTATTATTTGGATTATCTTTTGGATTTGCAAGAAAAAGAGTCAAACCGAACTTTCTTCTTATCTCTAGTCGGCATGTCTCCAGAAGAAACCCATACTATCTTGAAAAAAGTCCAAGAGAGTGATTTTCGTGGTCTGACTGAGCTAAACCTTTCCTGTCCAAATGTTCCAGGTAAACCTCAGATTGCCTATGATTTTGAGACAACAGATCGGATTTTGGAAGAGGTGTTTGCCTACTTCATTAAACCTCTGGGAATAAAATTGCCACCATATTTTGACATTGTTCACTTTGACCAAGCGGCAGCTATTTTCAACAAGTATCCGCTCAAGTTTGTCAACTGTGTTAACTCTATCGGAAACGGACTTTATATAGAAGATGAGTCTGTCGTTATTCGTCCTAAAAATGGTTTCGGTGGCATAGGTGGCGAGTATATCAAACCGACTGCTCTAGCTAATGTTCATGCCTTTTATCAACGCTTAAATCCTCAAATTCAAATCATTGGAACAGGTGGCGTTTTGACTGGTCGTGATGCCTTTGAACATATCCTCTGTGGAGCGAGTATGGTGCAGGTGGGAACCACTCTTCACAAAGAAGGTGTCGGTGCTTTTGAACGCATTACCAATGAACTGAAAGCAATCATGGCGGAAAAGGGGTACGAAAGCCTAGAAGATTTCCGTGGGAAATTGCGCTATATTGATTAAATGAACTAAAAAGTTAAAAGAAAGGAGAGAAGATGCTAGCCATTGAAGAAAGTCAGAAGTTGACTATATCAAATTTACCGAGCCTGAGCCTTTTTACAGGGACAGATCAGGGTCAGTTTGAAGTTATGAAGAGTCAAGTATTGAAACAGATTGGTTATGATTCTGCTGACCTTAACTTTGCCTACTTTGATATGAAAGAAGTAGCTTACAAGGATGTGGAACTGGAGTTGGTCAGTCTTCCTTTCTTTGCGGATGAGAAAATCGTGATATTAGATTATTTTGTCGATATCACGACTGCTAAAAAGCGTTTTTTGACAGATGATGAGCTCAAGTCATTTGAAGAATATCTTGACAATCCTTCACCAACAACCAAGCTGTTAATCTTTGCAGAAGGAAAGCTGGATAGCAAAAGACGGTTGGTTAAATTACTTAAGCGTGATGCCAAAGTTTTTGATGCAGTAGAAGCTAAAGAACAAGAATTGCGCCAGTATTTCCAAAAGTGGAGTCAGAAACAAGGTTTGCAGTTTGCCAATAATTCTTTTGAAAATCTCCTCATCAAGTCGGGTTTCCAATTTAGCGAAATCCAGAAAAATTTTCTCTTTTTACAGTCCTATAAGTCGGATTCTGTTATCGAAGAAGAGGATATTGTCAATGCTATTCCCAAGACCTTGCAGGACAATATTTTTGATTTAACTCAGTTTATTCTGACTAAAAAGATGGACCAGGCGCGCGATTTGGTTAGAGACTTGACCTTGCAGGGTGAAGATGAAATCAAGTTGATTGCAGTCATGCTAGGACAATTTCGGACTTTTACTCAGGTGAAAATTTTGTCGGAGTCTGGGCAAACAGAAGCGCAGATTGCAAGTAGTTTAGGAAGTTTTATCGGACGCAATCCTAATCCCTATCAAATCAAGTTTGCGTTGAGAGATTCACGAGGGCTTTCCTTGAGTTTTTTGAAGCAAGCTATTTCCTATTTGATTGAGACAGACTATCAGATTAAAACAGGTCTTTATGAAAAAGGTTTCCTTTTTGAAAAGGCACTCCTGCAGATTGCTAGTCAGGTAAATTAATCCTATTTCAAAAAATTTTTATCCCGCGTCAAGATTATCTTGTCGTGGGTTTCTTACTGATTTGCTTTTTTATTAGAAAGTATGTCAGTGATTTTCATATCTATAAGCAAAAAACTTGAAAAAAGTGAATGTTTGCGTTATCATTTTCATATAGAAAGAAAAAGAGGTATTACAGATGGCTATTATCTTACCAGATCTTCCATATGCATACGACGCTTTGGAACCATACATCGATGCGGAAACAATGCACTTGCACCATGACAAACACCATCAAACTTATGTCAACAATGCCAATGCAGCTCTAGAAAAACACCCTGAAATTGGTGAAGATCTTGAAGCCTTGCTTGCTGATGTAGAATCTATTCCAACTGATATCCGTCAAGCACTTATCAACAACGGTGGTGGACACTTGAACCACGCTCTTTTCTGGGAATTGATGACTCCTGAGAAAACAGCTCCTTCAGCAGAACTTGCAGCAGCAATCGATGCAACATTTGGTTCATTTGAAGACTTCCAAGCAGCCTTCACTGCAGCAGCAACAACTCGTTTTGGTTCAGGATGGGCATGGTTGGTTGTCAACAAAGAAGGTAAACTTGAAGTGACTTCAACAGCAAATCAAGACACACCAATCTCAGAAGGTAAAAAACCAATCTTGGGCTTGGACGTTTGGGAACATGCTTACTACGTGAAATACCGCAACGTGCGTCCTGACTACATCAAAGCTTTCTTCTCAGTGATCAACTGGAACAAAGTAGATGAATTGTACGCAGCTGCTAAATAATGGTATATGGAGGGAAGAATGGTTCTTCTCTTTTTTAGGTTATATGATTTTTGTCTGACAAAATCGTCAGACTTTTTTCATTTTTATGAGAAACGTGCTAAGTGCTAGAAATTATGGTAGAATAAAGTATTAAGTAATCGTGAAAAAAGGATATCTATGCGAAAAGAAATTGCACCTGAATTATACAACTATAACAAGTTTCCTGGTCCTGAGTTTCATTTACACGGGGACAAGGTCGAAACGGAAGGGATAGCTTTTTCCTTGGTGGAAAATAGCAAGGATGCCTTCAATGTGACGGCTTTTAATCAGCGTTTTTCAGAAGTCTTAACCAAGTTTGATTATATCGTGGGAGATTGGAGTAACGAACAACTTCGCCTACGCGGTTTTTACAAGGATGATCGAACAGAAGAAAAACTTGAAAAAATAAGTCGTTTACAAGACTACCTTTTAGAATATTGTAGTTATGGTTGTGCCTATTTTGTCTTAGAAAATGAAGCACCTAAGCGCGCATCATTTGACAAGAAAATGCGTAAGAAGGAAGAAGAAACACCTTCTAGAAAAGGAAAGAAACCGGCTCAAACCAAACGAAAACCGAATGCAGATAAGAAAAATAGACGTCGTCAGAAAGACCAGCATTCTCAGAAAGAGGATAAGGGACAACGTCATTTTGTCATTCGTCAGAAGTGAGTAGAGAATAAGGAGAAGAAATGAAACCGTCAATTTATAGTTTAACACGTCAAACCATGCAGGAATGGGTATTGGAGCAGGGAGAAAAGAAATTCCGTGCAGATCAAATCTGGGAATGGCTTTACCGTAAACGTGTCCAGTCATTTGAAGAAATGACCAACCTTTCCAAGGATTTGATTGCTAAGCTTAATGACCAGTTTGTGGTCAATCCCTTGAAACAACGTATCGTGCAAGAGTCTGCTGATGGTACGGTCAAATATCTCTTTGAGTTACCTGATGGTATGTTGATTGAGACAGTACTTATGCGTCAACACTATGGTTTATCAGTCTGTGTGACCACTCAGGTTGGCTGTAATATCGGTTGTACCTTCTGTGCCTCTGGTTTGATTAAGAAACAACGTGACCTCAATAACGGTGAAATCGTAGCGCAAATCATGCTGGTTCAGAAATACTTTGATGAGCGTGGTCAGGATGAACGCGTCAGCCATATCGTTGTCATGGGAATTGGTGAGCCCTTTGATAACTACAACAATGTCTTGAATTTCGTTCGTACCATTAATGATGACAAGGGAATGGCTATCGGTGCTCGTCACATCACGGTTTCAACCTCAGGTTTGGCCCATAAAATTCGTGATTTTGCTAATGAAGGAGTTCAGGTCAATCTTGCAGTTTCTCTTCACGCACCTAACAATGAATTGCGTTCAAGCATCATGAAGATTAACCGTGCCTTTCCGATTGAAAAACTCTTTGCGGCTATTGAGTACTACATCGAAACAACCAATCGCCGTGTGACCTTTGAGTATATCATGCTCAATGAAGTCAATGACGGTGTAGAACAAGCCTTGGAATTGGCTGAATTGCTTAAGAATATCAAGAAATTGTCTTATGTAAACTTGATTCCTTACAACCCAGTTAGTGAGCATGACCAATATAGCCGTAGTCCTAAAGAGCGCGTGATGGCTTTCTATGATACGCTTAAGAAAAAGGGGGTCAACTGTGTGGTTCGTCAAGAACATGGTACAGATATTGATGCAGCTTGTGGACAATTGCGCTCTAACACAATGAAACGTGACCGCCAGAAAGCAGTCGCAGCAGTCAATCCTTAATGATGAAGAAAACTTATAATCATATTTTAGTATGGGGAGTCATTTTCTATAGCATTTGCATTGTCTATTTTTGCTTTACTCCTCAAGGACATTCTCCCGTGGGAGTGGAAACTCCAGGTATTCAGCATCTTGGACGCCTGGTTTTTCTTTTGACTCCTTTCAATTCTCTCTGGAAACTGGGCCAAGTGAGTGATGTGGGACAATTATCTTGGATTTTTTTACAAAATATCCTCAATGTCTTCTTGCTTTTTCCTTTGGTGTTCCAACTCCTTTATCTCCTTCCAAACTTGCGGAAAACAAAAAAGGTGCTACTTTTTAGTTTTCTAGTGAGCCTTGGAATCGAGTGTACGCAGTTAGTCTTGGACTTTTTCTTTGATTTTAATCGCGTCTTTGAAATTGATGATTTGTGGACCAATACCTTGGGTGGCTATCTGGCTTGGTTCCTATATAAACAATTACATAAAAACAAGATAAGGAATTAAAATGAGTATTTTAGAAGTTAAAAATTTGAGTCACGGTTTTGGTGACCGTGCAATTTTTGAAGATGTTTCCTTCCGTCTTCTCAAAGGAGAACATATCGGTCTGGTCGGTGCTAATGGTGAAGGAAAATCAACTTTTATGAGCATCGTGACTGGTAAGATGTTGCCAGATGAAGGGAAGGTTGAGTGGTCCAAATATGTGACTGCTGGATACTTAGACCAACATTCTGTCTTGGAAGAAGGACAGTCGGTGCGTGATGTTCTCCGTACAGCCTTTGATGAGCTGTTTAAAGCAGAAGCTCGTATCAATGACCTTTATATGGAAATGGCTGAAGATGGAGCGGATGTTGATGCTCTCATGGAAGAAGTGGGAGAACTCCAAGACCGTCTGGAGAGTCGTGATTTTTATATCTTGGATGCCAAGATTGACGAAGTAGCGCGTGCCCTTGGTGTCATGGACTTTGGCATGGATACGGATGTAACTTCTTTGTCAGGTGGGCAAAGAACCAAGGTGCTTTTGGCTAAACTTCTCCTTGAAAAGCCTGATATCTTGCTTCTAGACGAGCCGACCAACTACTTGGATGCTGAGCATATTGACTGGCTTAAGCGCTATCTCCAAAACTATGAGAATGCCTTTGTCCTTATTTCGCACGATATTCCATTCCTGAACGACGTGATCAATATTGTCTACCATGTGGAGAATCAACAGCTGACGCGTTATTCTGGTGACTACTACCAGTTCCAAGAAGTCTATGCCATGAAGAAATCTCAGCTAGAGGCGGCCTACGAACGTCAGCAGAAAGAGATTGCGGATCTTAAGGACTTTGTCGCTCGGAACAAAGCGCGTGTTGCAACACGAAATATGGCTATGTCCCGTCAGAAGAAATTGGATAAGATGGATATTATCGAACTCCAAAGTGAGAAACCAAAGCCATCCTTTGATTTCAAATCAGCTCGTACACCAGGACGCTTTATCTTCCAAGCCAAGGACTTGCAAATCGGTTATGACCGTCCTCTGACCAAGCCTTTAAATCTTACCTTTGAACGTAATCAAAAGGTTGCTATTATCGGGGCAAATGGTATCGGGAAAACAACTCTCTTGAAGTCTCTCTTGGGAATTATCCCACCAATCGCTGGGGAAGTGGAACGCGGTGACTACCTAGAACTCGGTTATTTTGAACAGGAAGTAGAAGGAGGTAATCGTCAAACACCACTAGAGGCTGTCTGGAATGCCTTTCCTGCACTTAACCAAGCAGAAGTCCGTGCAGCCCTTGCTCGTTGCGGTTTGACAACCAAGCATATTGAAAGCCAAATTCAGGTCTTGTCAGGTGGGGAACAAGCCAAGGTTCGTTTTTGTCTCTTGATGAATCGTGAAAACAATGTTTTAGTGTTGGACGAGCCGACCAACCACTTGGATGTGGATGCCAAGGATGAACTCAAACGTGCTCTCAAAGAATACAAGGGATCGGTTCTTATGGTCTGCCACGAACCTGACTTTTATGAAGGTTGGATGGACCAAATCTGGGATTTTAACAAGCTAACTTAAAAATGAATATAAAAGAAATACAGTACCGAATGTGGATACTGTATTTCTTTGGTTTTTATGATTTAAAATCGTAGTCTTTCACCACTTCGATGTTGTCGATAGTAATAGCAGTCGTTGGTTTATCTTTCTCATCTTTTTCGGCTTTAGCAATCTTATCTACAACATCCATACCGTCAATCACTTGACCAAAGACTGGGTGTTTACCATCTAGACTAGGATTTCCCCCTTCTTTGTAGGCTTCGATGATTTTCTTTGGATACTTGCTTGTAGGGAGCTTAGCAGAGGTATCAGTAGAGTTTTGGTTGATAAAGAACTGGCTGCCGTTGGTGTTTGGTTGACCAGTATTAGCCATAGCAAGAGCACCACGGATGTTATAGAGATAAGGAGTAATCTCGTTCTTGAAACCAGTTCCCTTGTCTTTGGTTTTATCCTTGTCATGCCAGATAGACTGACCACCTGTACCGTCTCCTTTTGGATCCCCAGTTTGAACCATGAAGCCATCGATGACACGATGGAAGGTAATACCGTTATAGTATCCTTCTTTAGCATGAGTGAGGAAGTTTTCAACCGCTAGAGGAGCGAGTTTAGGGAAGAGTTTGATACGGATATCTCCTTGACTTGTGTGGAGAATCACTTCAGCTTCATCTTCAGCAACTTCTTTAGATAGTTGTGGGAAATTGGCGTTTTCGTTTGTTAAAGCATCGTTTAACTCCTTGGCAGATTGGGCAGCTGCTTTGGAACTTTCTTCAGCAGCTAAGCTAGAATCTACATAGTCATCACCACGCAAACTACGTTGTATGTTGCTACATCCAGCTAGAGCTACAGTGGATAGTAAAAGAAGGGTTGCTAGTTTTTTCATTCTATTCCTCTCAAAAATTCATTTCTACCATTGTACCCTAAAAGGAAGGGGATTTCAAATGTTAGTGACAAGACAGTTTAAGAGGAAGCCAACCATAAAATCGCTTGATTAGAGGTATCAATACCATAAGTGTACTCGAAGTATTTTGGGAACTAGGTTTCGGTGGTAAAAGTACCAAACTGGATTCTCCATAGTAGAATGATATCACCTGCAAGCAAATCATCTGCTCATAAGTCCATATTTCGTTTGGGAACGGGCTTAGGATTTAGGAGCCAAGTATCCAAATCTCGTTCAGGCGATATGAAGGGCTTGACTTGATGGTCTTTATAAAATGTTTCTAAAATAGTATTTATGACATTCTCTTTCCGATTTTTCTTTAAAAATATAACAAATTTCTAAATGGTTTAAAAATTTTATAGTCTGTCAAGTTTTTTTCTTGACACCTATCAGAAATCTGTTATAATAGAACATGTGCTAAATAGCTCAGCTATTTCACCGAAATAAAAAATAAGAAAAGAGACTTTAAAAATGGCAGTTAAAATCCGTTTGACTCGTATGGGTTCTAAGAAAAAACCTTTCTACCGTATCAACGTAGCAGATTCACGCTCACCACGTGACGGACGTTTCATCGAAACAGTTGGAACTTACAACCCACTTGTTGCTGAAAACCAAGTAACTTTGAAAGAAGACCGCATTCTTGCATGGTTGGCTGATGGAGCTCAACCTTCAGATACAGTACGTAACATCCTTTCAAAAGAAGGTGTATTGAAGAAATTCCACGATTCTAAATTCTCAAAATAAGTTTAAAGTAGGTTGACAGATGGATACGATTGAAAATCTCATTATTGCGATTGTGAAACCCTTGATTTCACAACCAGATGCCTTAACTATCAAGATTGAAGATACACCAGAATTTTTGGAATATCATTTGGATCTTGATCAAAGTGATGTGGGTCGTGTAATCGGTCGTAAGGGTCGCACTATTTCTGCGATAAGAACGATTGTCTACTCTGTCCCAACTGAAGACAAAAAAGTAAGAATCGTTATTGACGAAAAATAAGAAGAGCGGGACGGATGTCTCGCTTTTTTTGCGAGAAGTGTAAAATTGCAGCCATTAAGTACCAACATGAACGTGATTTGGAAGGCTTTTTAAAGGGGGACTGGAAAAGAATGAACATTGATTGTATTTTAAACATAGATTGGGCAATGTACATTGATTGGTTATTGCGAATTTTACAGATTTCGACTTTTATAGGTGTAATTTTAAAAATTAGTTTTCAGAATAAGGCCTATATCAATAATATCGAAATTCAGGTAATTAAACCAATCGAATTTGATTCCTTACATACGAGATTTCATCATATATATGAGTTTAAACATGATGAAAATGATAAACATTATAACCATTTGATTTTTTATCCAAAGGAAGTTGATATTGAAATTATAGAATTTTATTCTTTAATCTATGATTCAAAAAGTAATCGTTTAGTTGATAATGATAAACTGCATACAGTTAAAAATTTAAAGAATTATACATGCTTATTGATTCATACAAATTTACCAGAGAATATGCCTAGTTTAAGAATGAAATGGAAAACAAGTCAGGGTGAAATTGGCGAGTATACATTTTATAGTAATATGTATAATGGGAATGTGAATATCTCATCTTTCAAATATAAATTAACATTAAAGAGGAAACTATTAGCACTTTTTGGACTATAGCGACATCTCTATGTATCTTCCTCCAACTTGAGAAAATCCTTGGAACGTGTTAAAATAAAGGATAAGGGTTTTTAATAATTCATTATATAGAACGAGTGGATTTCTTTATGAAGAGGATTGAAGTATCTACAGAAATTGGTAGTCTCTCTGTTACTTATCAAAAGCAAAAGAAAATGCTAGTTTGTTTAAGTGGTGCAGGTTTGCTACCAAGTTATGAAAATTTTTCACTTATACTTGAAAAACTTCCTCCTACAATTGGTTATTTGACTATTGATTTTCCGAACACAGGTAGGAGTCCGATTCATGACCAAGCTGGAAAAAATCTGGATAATCTTGCAGATGCAGTTTATGAACTATTTGAAGAATTGGCGATTTCTGAATATATACTTTGTGTACATAGTTTGAGTGGAATTTTAGCTTGCAAATTGCTCAACAAAC
Organism: Streptococcus mitis; assembly: GCF_946190155.1. Taxonomy (GTDB): domain Bacteria; phylum Bacillota; class Bacilli; order Lactobacillales; family Streptococcaceae; genus Streptococcus; species Streptococcus mitis_CL. Next base: position 363,156 of record NZ_CAMHZL010000001.1, on the reverse strand, counting down.
CAATTAAGTGTCAGGCTTTACTAGCAATTGAACCGACAACTAAAAAAGTCATGTTTGCTGATTTTTCAGAAGATCCCTATCCAGAAATGGAAGAGCAAATGAGACTGATTGAAGAATTTGGTCCTGAACTTTATTTTAAGAACTTAACTCAAGCAACATTTATCCCTGAAATTAATAAAGAAATCTGGGAAATAATTCAAGAAAAAGGTTCAGAGTTGGAAAATCAAGATACTGGATTTCATATATCTGGAGAGATTACTGAGGAAGATTTTGAGAATGTATCGATAGAATCTCATGTCCCTGTATTTATTTTTTGTCAGCCTTATAGAGAAAAAGAGTACAGAGAATCAGAATATTGGACTTCCAATACTAAACTTATTTTAGGAGGGAATCACCATTATTTACAATGGTCAGAATCAGAAAAAATTGTGACTATTATTCGAGAATTGTTCGAATAAGATGGAAAGAAATAGAGTACAGGAGACAAGATGAACTACTTTAATGTTGGGAAAATCGTCAATACGCAGGGGTTGCAGGGTGAGATGCGAGTCTTGTCTGTGACAGATTTTGCAGAAGAACGGTTTAAAAAAGGGGCTGAGCTGGCCTTGTTTGATGAGAAGGATCAATTTGTCCAAACAGTGACTATCGCTAGCCACCGTAAACACAAGAACTTTGACATTATTAAATTCAAAGATATGTACCATATCAATGCTATTGAAAAATTCAAGGGCTTTAGTTTGAAGGTTGCTGAGGAAGACCTTAATGACCTAGACGATGGTGAATTCTATTATCACGAGATTATCGGTTTGGAAGTCTATGAGGGCGATAATTTGGTTGGAACCATCAAGGAAATTCTACAACCAGGTGCTAATGATGTCTGGGTGGTAAAGCGAAAAGGCAAGCGTGACTTGCTCTTGCCTTATATCCCACCAGTGGTTCTCAATGTTGATATTCCAAATAAACGGGTCGATGTGGAAATCTTAGAAGGGTTAGACGATGAAGATTGATATTTTAACCCTCTTTCCAGAGATGTTTTCTCCGCTTGAGCACTCAATCGTCGGAAAGGCTCGAGAAAAGGGGCTCCTGGATATCCAGTATCATAATTTTCGAGAATACGCTGAAAAGGCCCGCCATGTCGACGATGAGCCCTATGGAGGTGGTCAGGGGATGTTACTCCGCGCCCAACCAATTTTCGATGCCTTTGATGCTATTGAAAAGAAAAATCCGCGCGTCATTCTTCTAGACCCAGCTGGCAAGCAGTTTGATCAGGCTTATGCCGAGGATTTGGCTCAAGAAGATGAGCTAATCTTTATTTGTGGCCACTACGAGGGTTATGATGAGCGGATTAAGACCTTGGTGACAGATGAGATTTCTCTAGGTGATTATGTCTTAACTGGAGGAGAATTGGCGGCCATGACCATGATAGATGCGACGGTTCGCCTGATTCCAGAAGTAATTGGCAAGGAATCTAGTCACCAAGATGATAGTTTTTCTTCTGGCCTTCTTGAATATCCTCAGTACACACGTCCCTATGATTATCGAGGCATGGTCGTGCCAGATGTACTGATGAGCGGGCACCATGAAAAGATTCGTCAGTGGCGATTGTATGAGAGCTTAAAGAAAACCTACGAGCGCAGACCGGATTTGTTAGAAAATTATCAACTGACAGCAGAAGAAGAAAAAATGCTGGCAGAAATCAAAGAAAACAAAGAATAAAGGAGATACCTATGCAAGTAATCAAACGTGATGGAGAAATTGCTGAATTTAATCCAGATAAGATTTACCAAGCTATCTTAAAGGCAGCACAAACTGTCTATGTATTGACAGATGATTTGCGTCAAAACCTTGCACAAGTCACTAAGAAAGTGGTTTTGGACTTGGAAGAAGCCAAGGTAGAACGTGCTACCATTAGCATGATTCAGTCTATGGTTGAACATCGTCTACTGGGTGCAGGATACATTACCATTGCAGAACACTACATTTCCTATCGTCTACAACGTGACTTGGAAAGAAGTGGTTATGGAGATCATATCGCAGTTCATTTACATTTTGAACAAATTCGCTAAGAAAAAAGAGTGGGATGAAGCAACTACATCTCACTCTTTCTTAAATCTATTTTTTTGGGCTGTTTGGACAGTTGAAGGGACAAATCGCAGGCGTTGAATATCGCTTATGCGGATAATACGGGTCACATTTTTGGCAAAATTTTTCACGATAATTTGCTGGCGTTGCTGATCGTATTTGATGATGTCACCTGTAAAACTTGTCTCAGACAAGATAAGGTGAACAGCGGTTTGTTTCTGGATAGCCTCTTCAATAGTGGCTGTAAGGGAGTTGCTTTCAGTCTGGTCTGATTGGTCATGTCCATTTAAAAAGTCATGTATTTTATCTAGAACTTGCTGGAATTTATGTCTCATAGTGGCCTCCCTTCTTTTATATCAATATTATATAAAATTTTCCTAAAATCTACAAGATTTTACGAATAATCAAATGAAAGCTAAAAAAGGAGAAGAAAATGGCAGAATTTACATTTGAAATCGAAGAGCACTTGTTGACTCTTTCTGAAAACGAAAAAGGTTGGACCAAGGAAATCAACCGTGTGAGCTTTAATGGTGCTCCTGCAAAGTTTGATATTCGTGCTTGGAGCCCAGATCATACTAAAATGGGTAAAGGGATCACTCTCTCAAATGAAGAATTTCAAACGATGGTGGATGCCTTTAAAGGCAACTAAGTTTTCAAAATGAAAGAAAAGGATACTGAGTCATGACAACTCGATATCCTTTTTTAGTTAGCAAAGTAAGACTGATTTTTAAGGCGTTGAAGTAGCGGACGGCTAATAAAACTAATAGCCAGAAGTTTACCAAGGTCTGGAATGATAAAGGGAAATACCCCTACAACAAGAGCTTTTTCAAATGCCATTCCAGCAAAAAAATGTAAACTGAGAATCCCACCGACAAAAACAAGTGTATCTCCCAAGAGATTTGCTAGAAAAATTCTGACAAAACCACTATCACTGTTAGTTAGAGAAGAGGTAAGTCCAGAGTATACAAGATAAAACCAAAGATAGCCCGCAGTAGGGCCAACTAAAGCCTGAAATCCAGCTCCACCTCCTGCAAAGACAGGAAGACCGATTGCACCTAGAAGAAGATAGAGTCCAACAGAAAGTACAGCCTCTCTCGGTCTAAAGACAGTAGCAATCAAGCCGATTGCAAAGTTTTGCAGAGTAAAGGGAACCGGTCCAATTGGAAGACTGATTTGTGCCAAAACAGCAATGAGAGCAGCCCCAATAGCAGGGATAGCATAAACGTGAGCTTTTTTCAAAATAGTTAACCTCTTTTCTGATGTATAGTAACTATTATACTCGTGGAGCAATTATTGTCAACCAATTTTTTAAAACAAGGTAACAAAAACTGTAACGGCCGATTTGCTGACTGGGTAAGTTGTTTTCATCATTTCGTAAAACATCAAAAAAGAAGCAGACACATTTGTATCGGCTTCTTTTATTTCGATTAACGCATAGTTACAAATTCTTCAGATGCAGTTGGGTGAATCGCCACAGTTGCATCAAAGTCTGCCTTGGTTGCTCCCATTTTGATAGCAACGGCAAATCCTTGAATCATTTCATCAACGCCGTAGCCAATTCCATGAAGTCCGACAACTTTTTCTTCTGAACCAGCTGTTATCAATTTGAAACGAGTTTCTTGACGATTGCAAGTGCAAGCAGAGTACATGGACGTAAAGCTTGATTTGTAAACCTTGATTTGGTCTTGACCGTATTCTTTAATAGCTTGTTCTTCTGTCAAACCAACAGTTCCGATAGCAGGGTGTGAAAAGACAACAGTTGGAATAGTTGAGTAGTCCATTTTAGCAGTTGTTTTTCCGTTAAAGAGACGCTCAGACAAAGTACGTCCAGCCTTGATAGCAACTGGAGTTAGTTCTTTTTCGCCTGTTACATCACCTAAAGCGTAGATTCCCTCAACAACAGTATTTTGGTATTCATCCACTTGGATAAAGCCACGTTCGTTCAGAGTTACTCCAGCTTTTTCAAGTTGCAAGTCTTTAACGTTTGGACGGCGACCAGTAGCCCAGATAACTTGGCTAGCTGTGTGACTAGTACCATCTTCGAAATGAATGGTAATGCCTTCAGCAGTTTTTTCTAACTTGACAGGGACTTTGTGAGTATGAAGTGGCAAGTTTGTTCTTTCCATTTCCTTTACCAGACCTTCAACGATGTAAGAATCAAAACCACGTAAAGGACGGTCGCGACGAACAAAGAGATCTGTCTTGACACCAAAGGTGTGGAGTACGCCAGCCAATTCAACGGCAATATAACCCGCGCCTAGAATAGCAACTGACTCTGGCAATTCTTCCCAGGCAAATACATCATCAGAAGAGCCACCTAGTTCAGCACCAGGAATATTTGGAATACTTGGATGGGCACCAGTCGCAATCACGATATGTTTAGCACGAATCAGTTCACCATTTACGCTGACAGTATGAGAATCTACAAATTCAGCGTGACCTTCAATCAAGTCTACACCGTTGCGTTTAAAACTGCCATCATAAGAAGAACGAGCGCGATCGATATAGGCTTCACGATTACGACGTAGGGTTGCAAAGTCAAAGTTAAGATCAGTAGTCTTAAAGCCGTAGTCTTCTCCAAATTGATGGAAAGTCTCAGCGATTTGCGCCCCGTACCACATGATTTTTTTAGGAACACAACCGACGTTGACACAGGTTCCACCTAATTTCTTTTCCTCAATAACGGCCGCTTTGGCTCCGTGTTCACCAGCACGGTTCATGGTAGCAATTCCTCCACTACCTCCACCGATAGCAATGATATCATATTCTCTCATTGAAAACTCCTTTATACTCTTTTAAATAGTAGAGTGTCATTTTTTGATAGTCATATTCTATCTTTTTTTTTATCTGATTGCAAAAATCTGCTACGTTCAAAAAAATTAAAGAAAAGGCTTGCAAAAAGGAAAAATAAAGTGTATTATATAACTAGTACAATGGCAATAAAAATAGATTCCGAACAATAATCAAATCCTGAAATGTCATTATTTCGTTCTGAATTGTTATTGTTAATATTTGGTAGTTTTTGTATAATATTGTTAAGGACTTTAAATCAAAAAGGAGTTTCATTATGAAAAAGAATCGCAAAGCTAAAAAGTGGCAATTGTATGCAGCAATTGGTGCTGCAAGTGTAGTTGTATTGGGGGCTGGAGGGATTTTGCTCTTTAGACAACCATCTCAGACAGCTGTAAAAGATGAGCCTACTCATCTTGTTGTTGCTAAGGAAGGAAGCGTGGCATCCTCTGTTCTATTATCAGGGACAGTAACAGCAAAAAATGAACAATATGTTTATTTTGATGCTAGTAAGGGAGATTTAGATGAAATCCTTGTTTCTGTGGGTGATAAAGTCAGCGAAGGACAGGCTTTAGTCAAGTACAGTAGTTCAGAAGCACAGGCTGCCTATGATTCAGCTAGTCGAGCAGTAGCTAAGGCAGACCGTCATATCAACGAACTCAATCAAGCACGAAATGAAGCCGCTTCAGCTCCCGCTCCACAGTTGCCAACGCCAGCAGGAGGCGAAGGAGCTGCAGGGCAAACTCCAGCTCCAGTCTCAGGAAATGCAGTGTCATCTATTGATGCGCAACTAGGTGATGCTCGTGATGCTCGTGCAGATGCAGCAGCACAATTAAGTAAAGCTCAAAGTCAGTTGGATGCCATGACGGTTCTCAGTACACTAGAGGGAACTGTGGTAGAAGTCAACCACAATGTTTCTAAATCTCCAACTGGAGCTAGCCAGGTGGTAGTTCATGTCGTTAGCAATGAAAATTTGCAAGTTAAGGGGGAACTATCTGAATATAACCTCGCTAACTTATCTGTAGGTCAAGAAGTAACTTTTACTTCTAAAGTTTACCAAGATAAGAGCTGGACTGGTAAGATTAGCTACATTTCTGACTACCCTAAAAACAATGGTGAAGCAGCAAGTGCAGCTACTGCCGCAGCAGGTGGTAATTCTGGTTCTAAATATCCATATACCATCGATGTTACAAGTGAAATCGGTGACTTGAAACAAGGATTCTCAGTAAGTGTTGAGGTTAAGAATAAGAGTAAAGCTATTCTGGTTCCTTTAACAAGTGTTGTGACTGAAAATGATAAGAACTATGTCTGGGTACTTGACGAGCAGAAAAAGGCCAAGAAAGTGGAAGTTGGTTTGGGCAATGCTGATGCAGACAACCAAGAAATCACTTCAGGTCTGACAAATGGAGTCAAGGTCATCAGTAACCCAACGTCTTCTCTAGAGGAAGGAAAAGAGGTGAAGGCTGATGAAGCAACTAATTAGTCTAAAAAATATCTGCAGAAGCTACCGTAACGGTGACCAAGAACTGCAGGTTCTCAAAAATATCAACCTAGAAGTGAATGAGGGTGAATTTGTTGCCATCATGGGACCATCTGGTTCTGGTAAGTCAACCCTCATGAACACGATTGGCATGTTGGATACACCAACCAGTGGAGAGTATTATCTTGAAGGTCAAGAAGTGGCTGGACTAGGTGAAAAACAACTAGCCAAGGTCCGCAACCAACAAATCGGATTTGTCTTTCAGCAGTTCTTTCTTCTATCGAAACTCAATGCTCTGCAAAATGTAGAATTACCCTTAATTTACGCAGGAGTTTCGGCTTCAAAACGGCGCAAGTTAGCTGAGGAATATCTAGATAAAGTTGAATTGACAGAACGTAGTCACCATTTGCCTTCGGAATTATCTGGTGGTCAAAAGCAACGTGTGGCTATTGCGCGTGCCTTGGTAAATAATCCTTCTATTATTCTAGCGGACGAACCGACAGGAGCCTTGGATACCAAAACAGGGAATCAAATTATGCAACTATTGGTTGAACTAAATAAAGAAGGAAAAACCATTATCATGGTAACGCATGAGCCTGAGATCGCTGCTTATGCCAAACGCCAGATTGTCATTCGAGATGGAGTTATTTCATCTGATAGTGCTCAGTTAGAAAAGGAGGAAAACTAAGATGCAGAATCTGAAATTTGCCTTTTCATCTATCATGGCACATAAAATGCGCTCTTTTCTCACTATGATTGGGATTATCATTGGTGTTTCATCAGTTGTTGTGATTATGGCTCTGGGAGATTCTATGTCTCGTCAGGTCAATAAAAATATGACCAAGTCACAGAAGAATATCCATGTTTTTTTCTCACCTATTAAAAGTAAAGATGGCTCTTTTACCCAAAAACAATCAGCATTGACAGTTTCTGGGAAAGAAGAGGAAGTTCCTGTGGAACCACCAAAACCACAAGAAGCTTGGGTCAAGGAGGCTGCTAAAGTTAAAGGTGTAGATAGTTACTATGTAACCAACTCGACCAATACCACCCTGTCTTATAAAGACAAAAAAGTGGATCGTGCTAGCTTAACAGGTGGAAATATTACTTACATGAAGGCGGTTGAAAATGAAATTGTTGCAGGCCGCAGTTTCATAGCTCAGGATTATAAAGATGTGGCCAGTGTCATTTTGCTAGACCAAGAACTTGCTAATAGCCTGTTTGGATCTGCTCAAGAAGCTGTTAACCAGGTTATAGATGTCGGTGGCTTTAGCTATCGTGTCATTGGTGTCTATACCAGCGATGAGGCCAAGACTGCCAAGACTTTTGGTATTGGTGGACTTCCAATTACGACTAATATTTCTCTTGCCAATAACTTCAATATGGATGAAATTTCTGATATTGTCTTCCGTGTCAATGATACAAGTTTGACACCAACAGTGGGACCAGAATTAGCTAGAAAATTGACCGAGATTGCTGGTCTTCAGCAAGGGGAGTATCAGGTGGCAGATGCGACTGCAGCCTTCCAAGAAGTACAACAACTGTTCGGCTTTATAACTACGATTATTAGTGCCATTGCAGGAATTTCACTTTTTGTTGGAGGGACTGGTGTTATGAACATCATGCTGGTTTCTGTTACAGAGCGTACCCGTGAGATTGGTCTCCGTAAGGCTTTGGGTGCAACACGTGCTAATATTTTAATCCAGTTTTTGATTGAATCCATGATATTGACCTTGCTTGGTGGAGTCATTGGTTTAACCATTGCGACAGGCTTAACCGCTATAGCTGGCATACTCTTGCAAGGATTGATTGCGGGTATAGAAGTAGGAGTGTCAATCCCGGTTGCCCTATTTAGTCTTGCAGTTTCGGCTAGCGTGGGTATGATTTTTGGAGTTTTGCCAGCCAACAAGGCATCGAAACTTGATCCAATTGAAGCTCTTCGTTATGAATAGAATCAACAAGATGGACACTCGTCTATCTTGTTTTTGTATGGATTTCCCTATCGAAAATCATTAAAAATGTGATATAATGAAGTGTTAGAAAAACAGGTTTCATTTGCCTGGAAAGGAAAAATTATGTCTGAAAAGAATTTTTATATTACAACGCCGATTTACTATCCATCTGGAAAACTTCATATCGGATCTGCCTACACAACCATCGCATGTGATGTCCTAGCACGTTACAAACGCCTGATGGGCTACGATGTTTTTTATTTGACAGGTCTTGACGAGCATGGTCAAAAAATCCAGCAAAAAGCAGAAGAAGCTGGAATTACACCACAATCCTACGTTGATGGTATGGCTGTTGGAGTCAAAGAACTCTGGCAATTACTAGATATCTCATACGATAAATTTATCCGTACAACTGATGACTACCATGAAAAAGTTGTCGCGCAGGTCTTTGAACGCTTGCTTGCTCAAGATGATATTTACTTGGGTGAATACTCTGGTTGGTATTCAGTATCAGATGAGGAATTCTTTACAGAAAGCCAACTTGCAGAAGTATTCCGTGATGAAGCCGGAAATGTAACAGGAGGTATCGCTCCATCAGGACACGAGGTTGAATGGGTATCTGAAGAATCATACTTCCTTCGTCTCAGCAAATACCAAGACCGTCTAGTAGAATTTTTCAAAGCTCATCCTGAATTTATCACTCCAGATGGTCGTCTGAATGAAATGCTTCGCAACTTTATCGAGCCAGGTTTAGAGGATTTGGCAGTTTCTCGTACAACCTTTACATGGGGTGTTCCGGTACCATCAAATCCTAAACACGTTGTCTACGTTTGGATTGATGCTCTTCTTAACTATGCGACAGCTCTTGGTTACGGTCAAGACGAACATGGTAACTTTGACAAGTTCTGGAATGGAACAGTCTTCCACATGGTAGGAAAAGACATCCTTCGATTCCACTCAATCTACTGGCCAATCCTTCTTATGATGTTGGATATCAAATTGCCAGATCGTTTGATTGCTCACGGTTGGTTCGTCATGAAAGACGGCAAAATGTCTAAATCTAAAGGGAATGTCGTTTACCCTGAAATGTTGGTAGAGCGTTATGGACTAGATCCACTGCGCTACTACCTCATGCGTAGCCTTCCAGTTGGTTCAGATGGAACCTTTACTCCTGAAGACTATGTAGGCCGTATCAACTATGAATTGGCTAATGACCTAGGAAATCTCCTCAACCGTACTGTTTCTATGATTAATAAGTACTTTGACGGGCAAGTCCCTGCCTATGTAGAGGGTGTAACAGAGTTTGACCATGCTCTTGCTGACGTCGCAGAACAATCAATCGCTGATTACCACACCTACATGGAAGCAGTTGACTACCCACGTGCTCTTGAAGCAGTCTGGACTCTTATCTCTCGTACCAACAAATACATCGACGAGACCGCACCATGGGTCTTGGCTAAGGATGAAGCACTTCGTGATCAATTGGCAAGTGTTATGAGCCACTTGGCAGCTAGCCTTCGTGTCGTCGCTCACTTGATTGAGCCGTTTATGATGGAAACCAGTCGTGCAGTTTTGACTCAACTTGGTTTAGCAGAAGTTGCTAGCCTTGAGAACTTGAGCTTGATTGATTTCCCTGAGGGTGTAACAGTAGTTGACAAAGGAACACCAATCTTCCCACGTCTGGATATGGAAGAAGAAATCGCCTATATCAAGGAACAAATGGAAGGTAACAAACCAGTAGTCGAAAAAGAGTGGAACCCAGACGAAGTTGAACTCAAACTAAACAAGGAAGAAATCAAGTTTGAAGACTTTGAAAAGGTTGAAATCCGTGTCGCAGAAGTCAAAGAAGTGTCTAAAGTAGAAGGTTCAGATAAGTTGCTTCAATTCCGCTTGGATGCTGGTGATGGTGAAGATCGTCAAATTCTTTCTGGGATTGCAAAATACTATCCAAATGAACAAGAATTGGTCGGCAAGAAAGTTCAAATCGTTGCCAATCTCAAACCACGCAAGATGATGAAGAAATATGTCAGTCAAGGGATGATTCTCTCAGCTGAACATGATGGACAATTAACCCTTCTTACAGTTGATTCAGCTGTACCAAACGGAAGTGTGATTGGGTAAAAGTAAAACACTAAAGTCAGTTGAAAGAAAAGTCCTTAGACTACAAGTTTCTAAGGACTTTTCTTTGTTGACTAAACTGAGATTTTCATTGATGGGATTCGTATTATGTATGGTCGCAGACAATAACCACAAATATACTCACTAAGTTCTAGGCAAGTAAGTTGGGTTCATGAGTGGCAACTGGAAGTTGAGATTGGCTTGGATCTGAAAAACACGGGGAAAAAGTCGCTTGCCCCTCAAAAGAAAGCAAAAATCGAAAAAAATTCTACGTTGAAAAGTCATGTGGAAGTTGCTTTTAGAACTTACCTTTATTTTTCTATCTTTATTAGAATGACTTCTAATGTAGAAGTATAATAGATTTTTTGGTATAATAAAAGTTATGGAAATCGAAAAAACCAACCGTATGAATGCGCTCTTTGAATTTTATGCGGCGCTTTTGACAGATAAGCAAATGAATTATATCGAGCTCTACTACGCTGATGATTATAGCCTTGCCGAAATTGCCGAGGAATTTGGTGTCAGTCGTCAGGCTGTTTATGATAATATCAAGCGGACAGAAAAGATTCTGGAAGATTATGAGATGAAATTGCACATGTACTCGGACTACATTGTCCGTAGTCAGATTTTTGACCAGATTTTGGAGCGCTATCCCAAGGATAACTTTCTGCAGGAGCAGATAGAAGTTTTAACAAGCATTGATAATAGAGAATAAGAGGAAGAAAAATGGCATTTGAAAGTTTAACAGAACGTTTGCAGAACGTCTTTAAAAATCTACGTAAAAAAGGAAAAATCTCTGAAGCTGATGTCCAAGAGGCAACCAAAGAAATTCGCTTGGCCTTGCTTGAGGCCGATGTTGCCTTGCCTGTTGTAAAGGACTTTATCAAGAAAGTTCGTGAGCGTGCAGTAGGACATGAAGTCATTGATACCCTTAATCCTGCGCAACAAATTATCAAAATCGTTGATGAGGAATTGACAGCTGTTTTAGGTTCTGATACGGCAGAGATTATCAAGTCACCTAAGATTCCTACAATCATCATGATGGTTGGTTTACAGGGGGCTGGTAAAACAACTTTTGCTGGTAAATTGGCCAACAAACTCAAGAAAGAAGAAAATGCTCGTCCTTTGATGATAGCGGCGGATATTTATCGTCCTGCGGCTATTGACCAGTTGAAAACTCTGGGTCAACAGATTGATGTGCCGGTTTTCGCTCTTGGAACAGAGGTTCCAGCTGTTGAGATTGTTCGTCAAGGTTTGGAACAAGCCCAAGCTAATCATAATGACTATGTCTTGATTGATACGGCAGGTCGTTTGCAGATTGATGAGCTTTTGATGAATGAACTTCGTGACGTAAAAGCATTGGCTCAACCAAACGAAATTCTCCTCGTGGTTGATGCCATGATTGGTCAAGAAGCGGCCAATGTTGCGCGTGAGTTTAATGCTCAGTTGGAAGTCACTGGGGTCATCCTTACCAAGATTGATGGGGATACTCGTGGTGGTGCGGCTCTATCGGTTCGTCACATCACTGGAAAACCAATCAAGTTCACTGGTACAGGTGAAAAAATTACAGATATCGAAACCTTCCACCCAGATCGCATGTCTAGCCGTATCCTTGGTATGGGGGATATGCTCACTTTGATTGAGAAAGCTTCTCAAGAATACGATGAGCAAAAAGCCCTTGAAATGGCTGAGAAGATGCGTGAAAACACATTTGATTTCAATGATTTCATTGATCAGTTGGATCAGGTGCAAAATATGGGGCCGATGGAAGACTTGCTCAAGATGATTCCAGGTATGGCTAACAATCCAGCCCTTCAAAACATGAAGGTAGATGAACGCCAGATTGCTCGCAAACGTGCTATTGTGTCTTCAATGACACCTGAAGAACGTGAAAATCCAGATTTGCTAAATCCAAGCCGTCGCCGTCGTATCGCTGCAGGTTCTGGAAATACCTTTGTCGAAGTCAATAAATTCATCAAAGACTTTAACCAGGCTAAACAGCTCATGCAAGGTGTTATGTCTGGAGATATGAACAAGATGATGAAGCAGATGGGAATCAATCCAAACAATCTTCCTAAAAATATGCCAAATATGGGAGGAATGGATATGTCTGCCCTTGAAGGAATGATGGGACAAGGTGGTATGCCTGACTTATCAGCTCTAGGAGGAGCGGGAATGCCAGATATGAGCCAGATGTTTGGTGGTGGACTAAAAGGTAAAATCGGTGAATTTGCTATGAAACAGTCCATGAAACGCATGGCTAACAAAATGAAGAAAGCGAAGAAGAAACGCAAATAAAAAAGGAAAGCAGAAGTGCTTTCCTTTTTGATATAGCATATGTGCTTTCTATGATTAGGCAATTTTCTTAATCGAAAAATTGACTAAATAGAAAGAGAGATTTCAAACCCTTGCATCCATTCGGAATTTACTGTGATTTCGATTTTTAAAGCATCTGCTAATTGTTTGACTAGATAGAGCCCCATACCTGTTGATTTTTTCCTTGTATCACCTGAATCACCTGTAAAGCCTTTTTCAAAGATATGAGGGAGGTCACAAGCTTTAACTCCGCAACCATTATCCCTAATAATCAGACTTGTGCGCCCCTTATCTTTTGACATAGAAATACTGAGTTCGGGCTTGTCAGAGCTATATTTAAGGGCGTTGGCGAGTATTTGAGAGAGGATAAATTCAAAACTGCGTTGATCGGTGTAGCAGATTCCTTGTATGTTCTCTAGCTGAATCGTAAATTTCTTTTCTTTGAGCAAGGGATCAAAGTTTTCCAAAAGATCTTGGATACACTCTTGGAGGTCAAGGTCTTCAAATAGAAAATCATTTTTTTCACTTTTCACCCTGTAATAGAATAGTATCTGTGATACATTTCCTTGGATTTGATTTTTCACATAGTCCAACTTAAAAGTTGTATCCTTTGGCAACTGGTCACTTTGATTGTCCAAAAGGAGGGAAAGAAGCGATAGAGGGAGTTTGATTTCATGAGCCCATTTTTCAACATAGTCCTCGTATTCGGCTAGTAATGAGTTGAGCTTTCCTATTTCCGCTTGCCTTTGGTAAAGCGCATTTGCGATTTCTTCGATGCTTTCTTTCTCTGAGGCACTTGATAAACGCAATAATTCCAGCTCAGTATCGACCTTGGGATTGGCTATGAAGGCTTTATAGGCAGCGGATTTTTTTCTTTCTTTTCTTATCAGTAGGAATGATAGGATGAAAAAGAGCAGGACAGTAGCTAAAAGATAGAGAATGATGAGGGCTTGAAACTTTCTCACGTCTGAAAGCCAAAGCAGGACAGCTGTGAATAAATCAAATGCTAAGAGAACAAGTAACCAAGGCAGATAGGTAGCCAAATATTTAGGATTCTGTTTCATATTCCCTTTCCTCTTCCAATTTGTAACCGATACCTCTGACGGACTTGACTTGAAGTGCAATACCAGCCTGTTTCATCACCTTTTTGAGTCTTGCAATATTTACTTGAAGGGCATTTTCATCGATGAACTCAGTTGTATTCCACAGTTTCATGCTTAGTTCTTCTTTTGTGACGACAGAATCAGTTGCCACTAATAAAGTTTCTAACAATTTCCCTTGATTTTGGGGGAGTAAAATCGAGTGTCCATTGATATAAAGGGTATAGGTCTGTCTATCAAGCAGAAAATTATCTTTTTCAAGTAGATTTTGTCTGCCTTCATAGCGTTTCAAGATATTTTCTATACGTGCCAAAAATCTTTCTTTCTTGAAAGGCTTTGTTAGATACTCATCTGCCCCTAATTTCAGGGCGTAGATTTCATCTTTTAATTGTTCACGGGAAGTGAGAATCAATATAGGGACAGAGCGTTTTGACTTGAGATTTTTACAAATTTGAAAACCTGTTTCTCCTGGCAAATTCAAATCCAGTATGATTAGATCTGTATCGTATTGCAGCACTTGCTGGCTTGTATCTTTGAAGTCAGTCAACTTATCAACTTGATAACCCGCTTTCTCTAACAAGATGACAATTTCATCTCGAATCAAGGCTTCATCTTCAATAACTAGAATATGCTTCATATCGGTTCCTCCTTTTCCTATTTTATTCTACCTTATTCTACCTTATTCATCTCTTTTGGGTTCCATTAATGACAATAAGTACTTGTTGCTATTTTTCTTTACAATTCTGATATAGATGACTTCAAAGCCAGCTAAGAGCAGTACGATCAGCATGGCTGTGATAAATCTCTGCCCCATAACCATTCTTGCGCTAGTGGGCACTATTCCTGTGAGGAGGGAGCTCACTCCGAAGCTACTACTGATAAGTGCAAGGGCTATTGGTAGACCGAAATACCAGTTGACTTGCTTTTCTGACGATTTACAAAGAGTTTCGTAGTTGGCACCAAGATGGATTAAGGTCTGGTATCGTCTATAGGATTGTCTTTGTCCCATCAAAAACTGAACGCCGATAATTGTATTTGCGACAACAAGGAAGATGATAGACAGATAGATGGTGACATAGCTGGCAGAGATAATGTAAAACAATTGTCTTCCCATATTTTGTATATAGCTTTCATAGCCAAGAGAGGTTTGATTTAGCTTTTCATTGGTATCTGAGATAGCTCTCATCAAGCCTTTTTCCTTGACTAGCTCAGGAGCCAAGATACCGCTAACATAGTTCGAATAGCGACCGTCTGTATAGCTCATAAAAATCTCATCTGGAACTATGAGAGCGACAGAGAGGGTTATCTCATGATCCGTTACGATTGGCAAAGACTCCACCTCGCCAATCAATTTTACATCATTTCCCATGACTTTGATTTGAGGCTTTGTCTTTAGGACAGAGTTGACGAGACTTTCATCTGGCAGAAAATCTTTCCCCATATACAAATATGCTTCCTTATTAGTTAGTTCTAGAGGAGGAAGATTGGCAGCCTTTTTAAGTTCATTGTATTCGGAAACTGGTATGAGGTGGGAATTAGTAGACTGTTTAAATTTATGGAGCAAAATTTCCTTGTTCTTGTTGTCTTTTTGATTTTTCAACTCCTTGATGACCTCTTCAAAGGACACGGATTCGTATTCTTTAGTTTGGCCTACTTTAATTTGCAGAATCTTTGAAAACTGTGATACTAGTCCGGCAGCTTCAAGCTCTTTTTTAACTGCATTTACATCAAGATTTTCATCTGTTTCCTGCTTGCTATCTCTAAATGTATAATCCAATACGTGGGTTTGATTGCCTGGATTGCCGCTTGTAATGGCCACACCTGCTCCAAAGAGGCACAAGGCAGAGAAAATTAAGAGGGAGCAGACAGCCAGTATAGTTGAGCGTTGGATAACTAATTCCTGAATCTGTCTAAAATTATAGGCATGAAGTTTTCGATTGTTTCCAAGCTTGACCAAAAAGTCTATAAATAAACGCATACCAAAGAAGAGTAGGATAGTTCCCAGAGTTCCTAAGAGAACGGTGATGCCCATTGTTATGACATTTTCCCAAGCTCGTCCACTCATACCCATGTAATAGGCTGTTCCTAGAAGCAAAATTCCGAGGACAGAAGCAAGAAGGTACACCCCCTTGGGGAGTAGTTTCTTCATCCCAGAAGGAGAATAGGCGAGCAGGTTTCCGATTTCCATATTGGCAGTCTTTGCACTTAAAAGGACAAAAACAGCTAATTTTACGGCTAGGAAGCCGATGACTGTATAGAGTAGAGCTGTGGTAGATAGAGAAAATTGATGTTCAATAATCCCTAGTCCCACAATTTTAGCGGTTATTAGGCTAATCAATTCTGAAATTAAGATGGAAATAGGAAGTCCTATTCCAAGGGCAAGGACACTGTTTCTCAAATCCTCGAGCAGAAGTAGCAAGAACAGTTTGCTTCTTCGCATTCCCAGTGTGAGATAGACACCAAATTCATGTTTTCTCCTTTCCATCTGCATACTGCTTGAGAAGTAAACTAGAAAAAAGAGAATAAAGAGCGTTGCTACATAAAGAATGGGAATCATGCTAAAGAGTTTATTTACAGCGTCACTTTCTATTTGTTTTAGAAAGTGCATCACATCTTGATGAGACAAAGAAAGGATGATGTAAAAGGAGATAATAGACAGAACCATAGAACTGAAATACAAGCCGTTATTTTTTCGATCTCTCTTGCTATTTCTTGAGACTAATTTAGAAAACACTACCATCACCTCCAGCTAGTGCAGCCATGACCTTTAGTATTCTGTGGTAGAAGTCTTCTTGACTTTCTCTTGGATAATCGCGACGGATTTCATGGAATAGTTTTCCATCTTGGATAAACAAGATGCGGTTGCAAAAGCTAGCTGCTACGGAATCGTGAGTCACCATGAGAATGGTAGTTTCTTCCACTTGATTCATTTCGGATAATTTTTGCATCAAAATGGTCGCATTTTTTGAATCCAAAGCCCCTGTGGGCTCGTCCGCAAATACAATCTTAGGGTCTAAAATTAAGGCGCGCGCAGCAGCTACCCTTTGCCGTTGACCACCTGATAATTGAGATGGGAACTTATTTAGAAGTTCAGAAATATCCAGATACTGGGAAAGCAATTCTAACCGAACCTTGCTTTCATTAGCATCGACCTTGTGCAAAGATAAGGGAAGTAAAATATTCTCTTTGGCAGTCAGATTGTCCAAAAGCTCAAAATTCTGGAAAAGATAGCCAATTTCCTTGCCTCTATAATCTGCTAATTGGCTCCCTTTTAACTGACCTAAATACTTTTCTTGCATTTGAATGGAACCGTCAGTTGGCTTGATGATTGTGGCTAGACAGTTAAGAAGAGTTGTTTTCCCAGAACCGCTACTCCCCATAATTCCTAAGAACTCACCTTTTACAACTTGAAAAGATATGCTATCCAAGGCTTTGGTAATATTGGGACCTTTCCCATAATACTTTTTTAATGATTCTACTCGTAAAATTGTGTCCATGTGAAACACCTCCATTTTTTGTTACTTTCATTATAATATGAATCAGAGTAGAATAATACTTACGGATGATGTAAGAAATCTTTATCGCTGACTTTTATAGTCAGGTTATTGGATCTATAGTTACTATATTATAGCATGGTTTCAGGGATTTAAAAAGAGGAGTAGGGGTTGAAAAATTTTCCTAATATTAAGATCATAAAAAATAATACCACTGAAGTTCATGATCCAGCGGTATTATCTTACAGGAAAATCTATTTCCGTTCTTATTTTCTATTGTTACTTCATTTAAATCTGACAAAGAATAATTGTAGCAAGCTAGTTTTAAAGAATTCTCTTCAGCCTACACTATTTTTTATCCAAAGATAAATCTCACTATATGATGTACTGACCCCCAAAAGTTGGACAAATAATTATTGAAAGGATTTAGTTCTGTATTGCACAGGGCTAAGTCCTTTTAGTTTGACTTTAATTCGTTTGTTGTTGTAGTAATCAATGTAGTCCACAATAGCTTGTTCAAGGTCTTCTAAAGACCTAAAGTGCTTCTCATAACCATAAAACATTTC
Organism: Streptococcus mitis; assembly: GCF_946190155.1. Taxonomy (GTDB): domain Bacteria; phylum Bacillota; class Bacilli; order Lactobacillales; family Streptococcaceae; genus Streptococcus; species Streptococcus mitis_CL. The sequence goes on along the minus strand of NZ_CAMHZL010000001.1, from coordinate 345,261 downwards.
AGATTTCAAAATGCCAAAGAAGGACTCCATCATGCCATTGTCTGGGCTGTTGCCCTTGCGTGACATGGATGCTTGAATTCCCTTACTCTCTAGGAACCGATGATAAAAATCGTGTTGGTATTGCCAGCCTTGATCGCTATGGAGAATCGTATGCTCGTAGTGTTTCTCTGTAAAGGCCTGGTTTAACATAGCTTTCACTTGTTCTAAGTTTGGTGAAGTTGAAAGATTATAGGCGATAATTTCGCTATTAAATCCATCTAAAACTGGCGATAAATAGAGTTTCTGTGTGCTATTTAGAATGGCAAACTCTGTCACATCCGTATAGCACTTTTCCATTGGCCTTGATGCTTCAAACTGACGTTGAATGAGATTCTCTGCTTTCTTACCAATCTCTCCTTGGTAGGAAGAATACTTTCGTTTCCGGCGAATTCGAGCTGTTAAACCAAGGACTTTCATCAGACGTTGGACCTTCTTATGGTTTACTATATGACCACGATTCCTCAATTCAAGAGTAACTCTACGATAGCCATAATTTCCTTTATGGTCATTATAAATGGCCTGAATTTCGGTTTTAAGCTCTTTATCTTTATCAAGCCCATCCAGTTGTTTCAACTGATAATAGTAAGTTGAGCGAGCTAAACGTGCTGTTTCAAGAAGTAAATCTAGTCGAAATCCTCCTGAAGCCATTTCTCTAATTGTCTCTGCCTTTCTCGCTCTAAGGCTTCGTCCCTGTCTTCCAGCTCTTTTAACTTTTTTAGGTAGGCCACCTCAGTCCGTAAGCGTTCATTCTCCTCTTGGAGTCGCTCTAGTTCTGTCATTTCTTCCCAGGTTTTCTTCCGTTTACGTCCCATTTTAGTTGGTCTCCCTCTTGTTTTCTCAACAATAGTATACCCGTTTTTCTTATATTGTGCTAGCCAATTTGGAAGCATACCACGATTTGGGAGAGCATATTTGAGAGAAACTCTATCTTGAGACCAGTTTTCATGTAAGACTTTATTAATCATTTCTTGTTTTAAATGAGGAGAATAGTAACGATTTTTCCCTTTTTTGACGAACTCTATTCCGTAACGATCAATCAATTTAATCATGTACCTAAGATTAGAATTGTTTATCTTAAATTTATTTGAAAGCTTCTCTAAGCTATATCCTTGTTTTCTAAGTTCATAGATCTGAACTTTATCTTCATAACTCAATTTCATAATAAAACACCCCAAAAGTTAGATTTTTTCTGTCTAACTTTTGGGGTGCAGTTCATATTGATTTCTAGGCTTTTTTTAACTCATTAACTCTATTCCCACTCTGTTTTAAGGGTATGGCATATAAGCGAAAATGCTGTAATATCAAGGATTTTGGAAACGTATAAAATCGAATAAATTATATTTAAAAAAATAAAAAGTGCAATAAAAGTGCAGTATTTGCACCTAAGCAGACCTGATTAAATTCGAAATGGAATTCTAAACTCAATATTCATTTAAATGATAGACGTTCATAATGAGCGTCTATTTTTTATGCTTTGAAAGGTTGTGATACTAACAAATTTTTAAATGAATAAAGTAAGTCAAAAATATTTTATGTGAGAAAGGAACGATACACTTATGGAATTAAAATATGTCATTCCCAATATGGAAAAAACATTTGGTCAATTAGAATATGCTGGTGAAGGGAATATTGAACAACGTCGAGTCAATGGCAGACCAACTATTCTCTCTCGTAGCTACAATTTATACTCAACGATTCAACGAGCAGATGATATTGTTGTCATTCTTCCCTCCGAAGCTGGCGAGAAACATTTTGAATCCGACGAAAAAGTCAGACTCATCAACCCACGTATTACCGCAGAAGGTTATAAAATTGGCAATAGAGGATTTACCAATTACATTATGCACGCAGACGATATGGTGAAAGCTTAAGAAAGGAAAGGTGAAAAAATATGAGATTAGCAGAAGGTATTGTGATTGAAAAAGACCAGACATTTGGCACATTGAAATTTTCCGCTTTACGTCGTGAGGTTCGTATTCAAAATGAAGATGGTTCGGTTTCCGAAGAAATTAAAGAACGTACCTATGACTTAAAATCAAAAGGACAAGGACGCATGATACAAGTCAGTATCCCCGCTTCTGTTCCTTTGAAAGAATTTGACTACAACGCAGAAGTGGAATTAATCAATCCTGTGGCAGATACCGTAGCGACGGCTACTTTTCGAGGGGCAGACGTTGATTGGTACGTGAAAGCAGACGATCTTGTATTAAAAGGACAGACAAAACCTCATCAGAAATATAAAAAAGAAGCGTCCGAAAGTGAAAAATAGGTGTTGCTTATGACAAACACACCATTGATTTTGAAAGAAATTCCGAAAGATGAAGCCATTTCTTTTATTCGGCAATACCATTATTCAAAGATACTCCCTAGATTGTGTAAATACTTTCTAGGGATTTTTTCAGAAGAAAAATTATTAGGCGTTGTGGAATTAGGCTGGGGTACGCAACCCCTACAAACCATACGCAAACTCTTTCCCGACAGTTCCCTTCAAACCACAGATTATTTAGAAATTGGAAAGATGTGTTTTCTTCCAGAAATGAATCAAACCAATTATTTTGGCAGTCAAGCTCTTTCAGCTCTAATTAAGTGGTTGAAAGAACATACGGACTGTCATTTTTTATATACATTGGCAGATGGAATTGAGGGAAAATGTGGCTATGTCTATCAAGCGTCCAACTTCTTTTACTGCGGGTATTTCAAGACAAGTGTCTATCGTGATAAACAGTCATGGGAAAAGATACACCCTCGAAGTGCTCGCTTTTTATTAGAGGAAAATGCTCGTTTTGAACAGGTAGAGAAAAAGCATTGGCTTTCCCAGGCATTTTGCGAATACAAAGGGATTGAGAAAATCAATGGACGCATGTTTCGCTATCTCTATCCGTTGACAAAAGAAGCGAAAAAACTGTTAGGACACACGCTCTATCGACGTCATTATTATCCGAAAGAAAAAGATTTACGCTTTGAAAAGCGAATCGCTTATCGGAAATATGAAGCCATTTCTCAACCAACTTTTGATAAACAGGCTCGTATCTACAATACACAATTATTTTGATAGATGGAAAGGAGGATTTTTATGCCATTGCTTCATGACAGAGGAAAGCGAATCAAAGCCAACGATAAGGACTTGGTCTATCATTTTGTGCTGATTTCATTGCTGATAGTTTTTCTAGTCGTTCTACTCCCTTTTCATTGGAGAACGTTACAATCGGTGAATTGGCAAACAGTTCAGTTAGATACATTTTTCTATCAACTGCATACGCCATACTTTTGGAGCAGTATTCTCACTGCTTTTTTTGTATGCGGACTCATCAGCTGGCTCTATTATCACTATCGCATAGATTCTATAAAACAGTTAGAGCACCGTCAAAAGTTAGCTCGTATGATTTTAGAAAACCATTGGTATGAAGCCGAAGAAACTCAATCAGAGGGATTCTTTAAAGACTTATCCAGCAAGAAAACCAAACAACGAATCCGCCATTTTCCTAAAATGTATTACCGAATGAAAGATGGACTGATCCATATTCATGTAGAAATCACTTTAGGGAAATATCAAGATCAGCTCTTGCACTTAGAAAACAAACTAGAAACAGGCTTGTATTGTGAATTAGTGGAAAAAACGTTGAAAGATTCTTATGTAGAGTATGTTCTACTTTATGACACCATTGGCAATCGAATTGGCATTGAAGATGTGGTAGCTCAAGATGGACGTGTCAAATTGATGGAATCGGTCTATTGGGAGTTTGATTCTCTCCCTCACATGTTAATTGCTGGGGGCACGGGTAGTGGAAAATCCTATTTTATTCTCACATTGATTGAATCTCTCCTGCATACAAATGCGAAGCTTTATATTCTCGACCCTAAAAATGCTGATTTGGCAGACTTAGGAGCGGTCATAGATAATGTCTATTACCGTAAAGACGATATGCTGGCATGTATTAGTCAATTTTACGACGATATGATTGCCCGTAGTGAAACCATGAAGCAACACCCGAACTACAAAACAGGAGAAAATTATGCGTATCTTGGTCTACCTGCGAACTTCCTGATTTTTGATGAATATGTGGCGATGATGGATATGTTAGGTCGTGATAGTGCACAAGTTATGAATAAACTCAAACAAATTGTTATGCTCGGACGACAAGCAGGCTTCTTTTTAATTCTTGCCTGTCAGCGTCCAGACGCAAAATATTTTAGTGATGGTATTCGAGATAACTTTAACTTCCGTGTGGCTTTGGGTCGTATGTCTGAAATGGGCTTCGGTATGATGTTTGGAAGCGATACACAAAAACAATTTTTCTTAAAACCCATCAAGGGAAGAGGTTATGTGGATACAGGAAAAAGTGTGATTAGTGAGTTTTATACACCCCTTGTACCAAAAAGGTATGATTTCTTAGGAGAAATAGGAAAAGTCATTCAAAAAAAGCAATCTGAGCCTGTACCGCACGAAGTGAAAGGTACAGGTTCAGACTTGCTTTGATTGGTGTGGCGTTAGCCACGCCAATCCTTTAGCCCCCTCTACCTAACAGGGGGGCACAAATACAACTGAAAACAGGCAATTCTCATCAACCAATGTTGATGGTACAAGGAATTGCGGAAAATAGGAAAGATGTAAACTCAAGGGTCATAGTTTACATCTTTTTTAGATTGGAGGTTTGCGAATGGAAAACGAAAAAATTTGGATTAAGGAATTGAAAGAAAAGCGACTGGCTTATGGCGTTTCTCAAAATAAACTGGCGGTTGCTTCTCATATTACCAGACCTTACCTATCGGATATTGAAACAGGCAAGGCAGTCCCTACTCAACAGGTGAAAGAAGATTTACTGAACGCTTTGGAACGCTTCAATCCCGATAACCCATTGGAGATGTTATTCGACTATGTACGGATTCGATTCCCTACCAATGATGTGTCTCAAATTATCGGTGAGGTTTTACGCTTGAATATGGATTATATGCTACACGAAGACTTTGGCTATTATTCTTATCCCGAACACTATCGTTTCGGTGATATTGTTGTCCTAGTCTCTCATGATGTAAGTAAAGGGGTTTTATTAGAACTGAAAGGAAAAGGCTGTCGGCAATTTGAAAACTTTCTATTGGCTCAACATCGGAGCTGGTATGGTTTCTTTCAAGATTGCATGGAACATAAAGGTATTTTCAAACGCTTGGATTTAGCCATCAACGATAAAACAGGGATTTTGAATATTCCAGAATTGGCAAAGAAATGTAAACAGGAAGAATGTATTTCCGTCTTTCGGAGCTTTAAAAATTATCGCAGTGGTGAATTGGTTCACCGTGATGAAAAACCAGACATGGGAAACACCCTTTATATTGGCTCATTAAAAAGCGAAGTCTATTTCTGTATATATGAGAAAGATTATGAGCAATACGTGAAAAATGATATTGCCTTAGAAGACGCAGAAGTAAAGAATCGCTTTGAAATTCGTTTGAAAAACGACAGAGCCACTCAAGCCATGAAAGATTTGTTGGAACATCAAAATGCAGAAAAAACAGCGTTTGAGATTATCAATCGTTATATTCGCTTTGCCGATAAGGACGAAACCAAGCGACGGAGTGATTGGCAAACCAATGAACGCTGGGAATGGTTTATCGGCAAAAATCGTGGAGCATTACGCCTAACCATACAGCCAGAACCTTATTCTTTTGAACGAACATTGAACTGGTTACATCATCAAGTCGCCCCTACATTAAAAGTCGCAAGCATTTTAGATATTCTCAACGGTACAACCATTATTTCCACCATGATTCATGAAGCCAAACTGACAGAAAAACATGAGAAATTAATTGAACAACAACATCTAGGCATGGAGGATTTGATTACATGAGCCTCTTAACAGAAGAATTAAAGAAGTTAGGGTTTCAAGCGTATATACAAAATACAGGGAAATATACGTCTCTCATTATTGAGGGAAAACGGCAAGCTGGTGATACCATCTATACCTATGATTTTTACAAAGTGAGATTTTATAAGAATTATACCAGTCGAATAACTGTTTATGGAGAGCATTTAACTCCTTTTCAATTATTAAAGCGTGTAAAAAGCTATATCTACTATCGAGAAAAATATCTTAAGGAAAGGAGGACAATCACATGAATTTTGGGCAGAATTTGTACAACTGGTTCTTGGATAATGCACAGTCATTGGTATTGTTAGCGATTGTCGTCATTGGACTGTTTTTAGGTTTTAAACGAGAATTTTCAAAACTTATTGGCTTTTTGATTATTGCTTTAATCGCCGTCGGACTTGTGTTCAATGCAGCTGGCGTGAAAGATGTGTTATTAAACTTATTTAACCGAATCATTGGTGCTTAACAGATATTTTTCATGATAAAATAGGAAGTATATATTTTGTTATGAAAGGATCCATGAATATGTTTACAAATGATCAATTTAAATCTCTTTTAATTAAAACATTAGAAAGAAAGAGCTCTTCAAATTATTATGAAGGAGGTAACGAGATTGTTTCTAAAATGAAAATATCAGAGGTAACTTTAGATGAGACTAACGAGTTTACTTATTATAAAGGATACAAAAGGGATTGGAATACGCTTTGCACCTATCTTAAAATAAGAGCTCCTTTTGATGATTTAGACTTTTTTGAAAGTCATAAAGATTTGCTTACCCAGACAGCAAGCTCCATATATGATAAACAAGGTGATAATGTATTAGTGGATACTATTTTAGTACCACTTCCAGAGAATTACGAAGTAATTAACTTTAGTCAGTTGAAAATTAGTGATGTGATTTCACAAGCTATTGAAGACGCTGAGTCTTTCATGAGTAATGGTGAATATCAACGTGCCTTTGACAGAGTTCACACTGCTTTTCATGGATATTTAATTGAAATACTAAAAAAATATGAAATTACAGTTCCTAGAGACGAAAATCTATCTAAATTATATAGTAGGATACAACAATTAATTGAAAAAGAAATTCAACCTACTGAACTTGCTGATATAGTGAAGACAACGATAAGGTCATCAAATGGAATGATTAGCTCTCTTAATGAAGCAAGAAATAGGCATTCACTTGCACACCCTAATACAAATATTATTGGAAAGAGAGAAGCAAAACTAATAATAGGTATTTCAAGTACAGTTACAGATTATATTAGCGGATACCTTGATAAGTAGCGTCATTAACTGATTGCTACTTTTTTTATGACTATTTTTATAAAAAGGATGTGATAAGAATTGGAAATGAAAGTCTATGTGGCAAATTTAGGACGGTATAATGAAGGTGAATTAGTCGGAGCATGGTTTACTCCACCAATTGATGAGGAAGAAATGGCAGAAAGAATCGGTTTAAATGAGGACTACGAAGAATATGCAATACATGATTTTGAGCTTCCTTTTGATGTGGACGAATACACGCCGATTAGTGAAATCAACCGTCTATGTGAAGCCATTCAAGAAATCGAAGGTACACCTATTTATAATGAACTCAAAGAAATTCAAGGCATGTGGTTTAGTAGCTTGGAAGAATTACTGGAAAACAAAGAGGATATTCATTGTTATAGTGATTGTGATTCGATGGAAGATGTCGCCCGTTATTACGTGGAAGAAACAGGACAGCTTGGTGAAGTCCCTTCCAATTTACAAAATTATATTGACTACCAATCTTTGGGACGTGATATGGAAATAGAGGGTAATTACCTAGTTACCTCTCATGGGGTATTTGAATATTGTCAGTAAGTTTAACAATCCGTGTTATAATTAAATTAATAAATAGCACGGAGAGGTATAAATTATGGTAAATGTATTTGAAAATCTTAAACTATTAAAACTAGACATGAAAGATAAAGGCTGGGTGATAGATTCCTTTTACTTTCGTTACAAACAGCAAAATTATATTGTACTTGTTAAGCTATTTGAAAAAGAGGAAAAAGTTCCAGAATATGCTCTGTTAAAACTAGAATTTTTAAAGGAAAACGATTTTTCAGATATGCTAGCTGTCTATGCTAATTCGGTAAAATTATATACAGACACGAAAACAATAAGAGAATATTTTGGTATCGAATACAGTAGTAACTTGGGAGATGTTTTATTTCAATTTAGCCAAACTCTTGCTCGATTTATTCCGACAGAAGTTAGTGAGAAGAAAAATGAAGACCAAAAAGAAGCCATGTGTTTCTCATTAAGTCAAAGTGATTCAGAAGATCCCAGAAAAAAATATTGTTTTTCAGTTAGAAGAAATCCTTTAAAGGGAAATGGTGAGCTGGGAAAACGAAGTCCTTTTAATGACAATAAAACGAGATTGTATAGACCCAGCTTATATGAACGATTAGGGTCAGATACCAATTTAAGTTTCAGATATTCAATGAATCCAGATGATGAAGAAACTGATGAAGGTATTATTGCAAAATGGACAAAAAATAAAATTGAATAGTTAAAGCATTGAAAGAGCAATCACCTATTTTGATTGTTCTTTTTCTATTTTTACGGAAAGGACGTGAAGACATGAAAAAAATAAGAAGTTACACCAGTATTTGGTCAGTAGAAAAAGTGATTTATGCGATTAATGATTTACAACTCCCTTTCCCAATTACCTTTACGCAAATGACATGGTTTATCGTTTCTTTGTTTGTCGTCATACTCTTTGGCAGTTTACCACCACTTTCTCTGATTGACGGAGCACTACTCAAATACTTAGGAATTCCCATTGTTCTCACTGGGTTCATGTGCCAAAAGACCTTCGACGGAAAGAAACCCTATGGATTTCTAAAGTCTATCATTACCTATGCTCTACGCCCTAAAGTAACCTACGCTGGCAAACAAATACGATTAAAAAAAGAAACAATGAATGAATCGATTACGATTGTAAGGAGTGAACAACTAGATGGCATATCCGATTAAATATATGGAAGATAATCTCGTATTTAATCATGATGGCGAAGTATTCGCTTATTATGAATTAATTCCCTATAATTACAGTTTTTTAAGTTCCGATGAAAAAATTCAAGTTCATGATAATTTCTGTCAATTGATTGCCCAAAATCGTGATGGCAAGATTCATGCTCTGCAACTAGCAACCGAATCAAGTATTCGAGCCACACAGGAACAATCGAAAAAAGAAATCACTGGACGATTAAAAGAGATAGCTTACGAAAAAATAGATGAACAGACCGAAGCGTTAATTTCTATGATTGGTGACAATCAAGTAGACTATCGCTTTTTTATTGGTTTTAAACTCTACCTCAATGAACAGGAAGTATCCGTAAAAAATGTTGGGAAAGAAATTCAAAAAGCATTTGCGGAATTCTTTCATGGTGTGAATCACAAATTAATGGGCGATTTTGTTTCTATGCCTATGGCGGAAATCGAACGCTTTTCTAAGATGGAACAGTTGTTAGAAAGTAAATTATCCAGACGCTTTCAGATTCGTAAATTGGAGAAAGATGATTTTGGTTATATTATTGAACATCTTTACGGGCAAACAGGTGTCCCTTTTGATGACTACGACTACCATTTACCGAAAAGATACGAAGATAAAAAAGTGTTGGTAAAGAAATACGATATTCTCAAACCCACTCGCTGTTTAATCGAAGAAAATCAACGCTATTTACGGATTGAACAGGAAGATACCACTACTTATGTGGCGTATTTTACAATTAATAGTATTGTTGGTGAATTGGATTTCCCTAATAGTGAAATTTTTTATTACCAGCAACAGCAGTTTACTTTCCCCGTTGATACCAGTATGAATGTTGAAATTGTCGCCAATAAAAAAGCCTTATCTACCGTTCGCAATAAAAAGAAAGAACTGAAAGATTTAGATAGCCACGCATGGGAAAGCGACAACGAAACCAGTACTAATGTGGTGGACGCTTTAGAATCTGTCGATGAATTAGAAAGTAATTTAGACCAAACCAAAGAATCTATGTACAAACTAAGCTATGTGGTACGGGTATCGGCAAAGAATTTGGACGAGCTGAAACAACGTTGTGATGAAGTAAAAGATTTTTATGATGATCTGTCTATCAAATTAGTACGACCTTTTGGCGATATGCTAGGCTTGCATAATGAATTTATTCCCTCAAGCAAGCGATATATCAATGACTATATTCAATATGTCACGTCGGATTTTTTGGCTGGTCTTGGTTTCGGTGCTACACAAATGATTGGTGAAAATTCTGGTATTTACGTCGGTTACAATCTCGATACAGGCAGAAATATTTATCTCCAACCTAGCCTTGCAAGTCAAGGAATTAAAGGCTCTGTAACAAATGCATTAGCGTCCGCTTTTATTGGTTCATTAGGTGGCGGAAAATCATTCTCTAACAATATGCTGGTCTATTATTCAGTACTCTTTGGCGGACAGGCAACCATTGTTGACCCAAAAGCTGAACGTGGTGAATGGAAAGAAACCTTACCTGATATTGCCCATGAAATCAATATTGTTAATCTCACGAGTGAGAACGACAATAAAGGGTTACTTGACCCTTATGTGATTTTAAAACTCCCGAAAGATTCAGAAAGCCTTGCCATTGATATTCTCACGTTCTTAACAGGTATTTCCAGCCGAGATAGCGAGAAGTTTCCTGTCCTGCGTAAAGCTATTCGGAGTGTAACTCAAAGCAAACAACGAGGGTTGTTATTGGTGATTGATGAATTGCGAAAAGAAGATACGCCCATCAGCAATAGTATTGCTGACCATATCGAAAGCTTTGTCGATTATGATTTTGCCCATCTGTTATTCAGTGATGGCAGTGTCACCCAATCCATTAGCTTGGAAAAACAACTCAATATTATTCAAGTGGCAGATTTGGTCTTACCCGATTCCAATAGCTCTTTTGAAGAATACACTACCATGGAATTATTAAGTGTGGCAATGCTGATTGTCATTAGTACCTTTGCTTTAGACTTTATCCACTCTGACCGTTCCATTTTTAAAATTGTTGACCTTGATGAGGCTTGGAGTTTTTTACAAGTGGCACAAGGAAAAGCTCTATCTATGCGATTGGTTCGAGCAGGACGTGCCATGAATGCAGGGGTCTATTTCGTTACTCAAAACGCGGACGATTTACTAGATGAAAAGATGAAGAATAATATTGGCTTGAAATTTGCCTTTCGTTCCACTGACCTAGTGGAAATCAAAAAGACCTTAGAATTTTTTGGTGTGGACAAGGAAGATGAAAACAATCAGAAACGCTTACGTGAATTAGAAAATGGACAATGTTTAGTTTCAGACATCTATGGTCGTGTAGGGGTTATGCAGTTTCACCCGATTTTTGAAGAGTTGCTTCATGCCTTTGATACCAGACCGCCTGTGCGAAATGAGGTGGAAGAATGACACAAAAACAAAAGAAATTTCTTCACTATAGTTGGATAACGCTCCTTTGTGTGGGCGTTATTTTACTTTTATTAGGCACGCTGGGCAATGCAGTACAAGCGACAGGCTTAGTTGATGAAACCATTGATACAAGCAATGAATACTCCAAGTATGGTTTGAATCAATATCAGCTTGATTATTATGTGGACAATAGCTGGGGCTGGCTTCCATGGAATTGGAGTGATGGCATAGGACAATCGGTGATGTATGGATTGTATGCCATTACTAATTTTATTTGGACAATTTCTCTTTATCTATCGAACGCCACAGGTTATTTGGTGAAAGAAGCCTATGCCTTAGATTTCATTAGTCAAACATCCCAAGCAATTGGCGAAAACATGCAGACGATTGCAGGCATTACACCGAATGGCTTTTCCAGTTCAGGGTTTTATGTCGGTTTCCTCCTTCTTTTTATTCTCATTGTTGGAATCTATGTTGCCTATACAGGATTGGTTAAGCGAGAAACGACGAAAGTGATACGAGCTGTTTTAAACTTTGTCGTGGTGTTTATTCTATCGGCTTCCTTTATTGCGTATGCACCCGATTATATTGCGAAAATCAATGATTTTTCCAAAGATGTCAGTACCGCCAGTCTGAATATTGGGACAAAAATTGTTCTTCCTAACACGGATAGTCAAGGGAAAGACAGTGTGGACATGATACGTGACAGCTTATTCTCTGTTCAAGTAAAGCAACCATGGCTATTGCTTCAATATGGCTCCACTGATGTAGAAGCGTTAGGGGAAGAACGTGTGGAAAGTTTATTGTCTACCAGTCCAGATACAAACAATGGTGAAGATAGAGAAAATGTAGTGATTGAAGAAATTGAAGATCATGACAATACCTATTTAACCCTACCGAAGACGATTTCCAGATTAGGAACAGTCTTCTTTTTGTTTGTATTCAATATTGGTATCTCGATTTTTGTTTTCCTTCTAACAGGAATCATGATTTTTTCGCAAGTGCTATTTATTATTTTCGCTATGTTTTTGCCAATCAGTTTCCTATTAAGTATGTTGCCGAGTTTTGATGGCATGGGCAGGCATGCCATTACCAAGTTATTTAATGTGATTATGACAAGGGCTGGTATTACCTTGATTATTACCGTTGCCTTTAGTATTTCCACTATGCTTTATTCGCTGTCAGCAAGTTCTCCCTTTTTCATGATTATGTTTTTACAAATTGTGACCTTTGCAGGGATTTATTTTAAACTGGGCGATTTAATGAGCCTATTCTCTTTACAAAGCAACGACTCTCAAAACATGGGCAGACAAGTGTTTCGCAGACCTCGTCAAATGATGAATCGACAAACCAGAAGATTTCAACGCAGTATGAGTAAGATTTTTCGTGGAAAAGCAGGGTCAACGAAGCAAAAGACAATGACAACAAAGCAGAATCAAACCAATAAAGCTAACCATACTCGTCAAAATGAACGGACTACACCAAAGAAAGAAACAGCACTTTCCAATGTGAAAAAGCAACAAGGCGGTATCGGGCAACGATTAGGTGAAAAGACAGCCCATGTATTGGACACGAAAAATCGTCTAGTCAATAAAAGAAAGCAGGCAAAACAACAGATACAGGCGACACCAACCCATGTCAAATATGCCCTTCATCAAGGAAAAGAGAATGTCACTCATAATGTAACAGACTTTAAACAATCTATGGCAGATACCAAAGCTCAACGCAAACAACAGCGTATGAACCAGCAGGAGCAAAAACGAAAGAACATTGCTCAAAAGCGTTTGGAGCTGGATAAAGCAAAAGAAAAAAGACGAAAAGAAAACCCATCATCTCCTGTTCAGAATAACCAGCAGCATGTTCGCAAGCGTCAGCAAACCGTCACGCCTGTTTTGTCACAAAACACTAAACGTGAAAATCATCAGCGACCATTGAAAAAAGAGCAAAAACAAAAGACACCACCGAAGCAATTCAATCAGAGGAAGCTAAATAAAAGAACGGATAAGCGAGGACAACAAACATGAAGCTAAAAATAACAGTGATTTGTAGTGTGGTCTTCTCTCTCTTCTTTTTTCTCTTATTATTCCTAGTCATTTTCTTTGCAGATGATACGGACAGTGGCGAAAACAACAAGGATTCTTCTATTCCAGAAGGCGGTGTGACCGTTTCACCAGAAGTGTTGGCACACCGTCCGTTGATTGAAAAATATGGTAAGGAATATGGGATTGAAGACTATGTTTCTTATATCTTAGCCATTATGCAAGTGGAATCGGGCGGTACAGCAGAAGATGTTATGCAAAGTTCCGAATCTTTGGGTTTACCGCCCAACAGTTTGAGTACCGAAGAGTCCATCAAACAAGGGGTTAAATATTTCAGTGAATTATTAACCAGTGCAGAACAACAAGGAGTGGATATAGATTCTGTTATCCAATCTTATAATTATGGCGGTGGCTTTTTAAATTATGTGAGGAGTCATGGGAAAAAATATACCTATGAATTAGCCGAACAGTTTTCTAAAGAGAAGTCGGGTGGTCAAAAAGCAGACTATCCCAATCCCATAGCCATACCTGTGAATGGTGGTTGGCGATATAACTATGGAAATCAGTTTTATGTTCAGTTGGTTTCACAATACCTAACCGACACTTCCCCAACAGAATTTGATGATGAAACCGTGCAAGTCATTATGGACGAAGCCTTGAAATACGAAGGGTTTCCCTATGTCTTTGGAGGGGCGTCGCCTACCACCTCTTTTGATTGTAGTGGCTTAATACAATGGGTGTATGACAAAGCTGGCATTTCTCTCCCTCGTGTCGCCCAAGATCAGTATGACGCTACGCAAGAAATCTCTATGGAAGAAGCCCAAGCAGGCGACCCAATCGGTTATGGCGACTTAAGCAGTCGTTATTGGCAAGACCATCTGATTGGGGCTAGACGTGTTATTCATAACTAAGAAAGGAATGAATCAAATGATTATAAAAATCGAGCGAAAAGAAAAGAAGGAGAAACCAAAGAAATCTAAAAAACCGAGCAAGCAAAGAAAAGTTCCGATGATTAAAGTTGGCACGCATAAGAAATTAACCTTTGTTTTATGGGTTTTATTGATTGGTAGTGTCGGATTTGGAATCTATAAAAATTTTACTGCCATTGACACTCATACTGTCCGTGAAACAGAAATCATTAAACAGCAGATTGTCGATACCAACCAAGTAGAAAGTTTTGTGAAATCCTTTGCGAAAGACTACTTTTCGTGGCAACAATCCCAAGAAGCCATTGATAAACGAAATGAGAAATTGACCCATTATTTGACGGAAGAATTGCAGGTATTAAATGAAGAAATGATTCGTAAGGATATTCCTACTAGTTCTAGTGTGAACGATATACAGGTGTGGCAGGTTTCTCAAGTGAATGAGAACACCTTTGAGGTACTGTTTTCTGTTGAACAAGTTATTACCGAAGACAAAGACAAGGAAACTATATCGTCTAGCTTTCATGTGGTTGTCCATATAGATGAATCAGATAATATGGTTATTATCAAAAATCCGACAATGAGTAAGAAACCTCAAAAATCGGACTACCAACCCAAACAGCTAGAAAGTGACCATACAGTAGATACAGAAACGATGGACGAAATCATTAGCTTTTTAGAAACGTTCTTCCAGCTCTATCCTACCGCCACAGAAAAAGAATTGACTTACTATGTAAGTAATCATGTGTTACCTATGATTAACAAGGAATATGTTTTCGAGGAATTGGTGAATCCTATCTTTACCAGAAAAGATAACCAAGTAATCGTGAATGTCGCTGTGAAATATTTAGATCAAGAAACAAAGGCAACCCAAATCTCGCAATTTGAGTTGATATTAGAAAAACAAGATAATTGGAAGATTATAGAATAACAAATATTGGTACATGATTACAGCTATTTTGTAATCACGTACTCTCTTTGATAAAAAATTGGAGATTCCTTGACAAATATGCTCTTACGTGCTATTATTTAAGTATCTATTTAAAAGGAGTTAATAAATATGCGGCAAGGTATTCTTAAATAAACTGTCAATTTGATAGTGGGAACAAATAATTGGATGTCCTTTTTTAGGAGGGCTTAGTTTTTTGTACCCAGTTTAAGAATACCTTTATCATGTGATTCTAAAGTATCCGGAGAATATCTGTATGCTTTGTATGCCTATGGTTATGCATAAAAATCCCAGTGATAAAAGTATTTATCACTGGGATTTTTATGCCCTTTTGGGTTTTTGAATGGAGGAAAATCACATGAAAATTATTAATATTGGAGTTTTAGCTCATGTTGATGCAGGAAAAACTACCTTAACAGAAAGCTTATTATATAACAGTGGAGCGATTACAGAATTAGGAAGCGTGGACAAAGGTACAACGAGGACGGATAATACGCTTTTAGAACGTCAGAGAGGAATTACAATTCAGACAGGAATAACCTCTTTTCAGTGGGAAAATACGAAGGTGAACATCATAGACACGCCAGGACATATGGATTTCTTAGCAGAAGTATATCGTTCATTATCAGTTTTAGATGGGGCAATTCTACTGATTTCTGCAAAAGATGGCGTACAAGCACAAACTCGTATATTATTTCATGCACTTAGGAAAATGGGGATTCCCACAATCTTTTTTATCAATAAGATTGACCAAAATGGAATTGATTTATCAACGGTTTATCAGGATATTAAAGAGAAACTTTCTGCCGAAATTGTAATCAAACAGAAGGTAGAACTGTATCCTAATATGTGTGTGACGAACTTTACCGAATCTGAACAATGGGATACGGTAATAGAGGGAAACGATGACCTTTTAGAGAAATATATGTCCGGTAAATCATTAGAAGCATTGGAACTCGAACAAGAGGAAAGCATAAGATTTCAGAATTGTTCTCTGTTCCCTGTTTATCACGGAAGTGCAAAAAACAATATAGGGATTGATAACCTTATAGAAGTGATTACGAATAAATTTTATTCATCAACACATCGAGGTCAGTCTGAACTTTGCGGAAAAGTTTTCAAAATTGAGTATTCGGAAAAAAGACAGCGTCTTGCATATATACGTCTTTATAGTGGCGTACTGCATTTGCGAGATTCGGTTAGAATATCGGAAAAGGAAAAAATAAAAATTACAGAAATGTATACTTCAATAAATGGTGAATTATGTAAAATTGATAAGGCTTATTCCGGGGAAATTGTTATTTTGCAGAATGAGTTTTTGAAGTTAAATAGTGTTCTTGGAGATACAAAGCTATTGCCACAGAGAGAGAGAATTGAAAATCCCCTCCCTCTGCTGCAAACGACTGTTGAACCGAGCAAACCTCAACAAAGGGAAATGTTACTTGATGCACTTTTAGAAATCTCCGACAGTGACCCGCTTCTGCGATATTATGTGGATTCTGCGACACATGAAATCATACTTTCTTTCTTAGGGAAAGTACAAATGGAAGTGATTAGTGCACTGTTGCAAGAAAAGTATCATGTGGAGATAGAACTAAAAGAGCCTACAGTCATTTATATGGAGAGACCGTTAAAAAATGCAGAATATACCATTCACATCGAAGTGCCGCCAAATCCTTTCTGGGCTTCCATTGGTTTATCTGTATCACCGCTTCCGTTGGGAAGTGGAATGCAGTATGAGAGCTCGGTTTCTCTTGGATACTTAAATCAATCATTTCAAAATGCAGTTATGGAAGGGATACGCTATGGTTGCGAACAAGGATTATATGGTTGGAATGTGACGGATTGTAAAATCTGTTTTAAGTACGGTTTATACTATAGCCCTGTTAGTACTCCAGCAGATTTTCGGATGCTTACTCCTATTGTACTGGAGCAAGCCTTTAGAAAAGCTGGAACAGAATTGTTAGAGCCATATCTTAGTTTTAAAGTTTATGCACCACAGGAATATCTTTCACGGGCATATAACGATGCTCCCAAATATTGTGCAAATATCGTAAATACTCAACTGAAAAATAATGAGGTCATTATTATTGGAGAAATTCCTGCTCGATGTATTCAAGATTATCGCAATGATTTAACTTTTTTTACAAATGGGCTTAGTGTTTGTTTAGCAGAGCTAAAAGGATATCAGGTTACCACTGGCGAACCTGTTTGCCAGACCCGTCGTCTAAATAGTCGGATAGATAAAGTAAGATATATGTTCAATAAAATAACTTAGTGCGTTTTATGTTGTTATATAAATATGGTTTCTTATTAAATAAGATGAAATATTCTTTAATATAGATTTGAATTAAAGTGGAAAGGAGGAGATTGTTATTATAAACTACAAGTGGATATTGTGTCCTATTTGTGGAAATAAAACAAGACTACGAATACGAGTGGATACTATACTTAAAAATTTCCCTTTATACTGCCCCAAATGTAAGAACGAAACTTTAATTAATGTTCAAAAAATGAATATAATAACAATCAAAGAGCCAGACGCCAAGACGCAGAGCCGATAATTTGAGAAATGAAACTCTCATCTTATCGGCTCTTTTTGTTTATCTGAATTTTACTGACTAGCCTTCAATATTTCTTGCTTCATTGATACCTTTTGCTAGTGCTTCCATTAAGGATAGTTCTTTGTCTGTAAAGCTATCCATGTATTTTTCTACCTGTAACCTTCGAGTGCTTTTAATCAAATTATCTGTAGGTAAGAAAAATTCATCAATAGATACATGGAGTAATGATACAAGATCATACAGCACTTGTGTACTTGGGTGTTGTCCTTTGTTTTCTATATTTGTTAAATAACGTGGGTCAATTTCAATCATTGTTCCCACTTGTTCACGAGTGAGACCCCGTTTCATTCGAGCCTCTTTAATCGCTAAACCAACGGCTCTAAAATCGTATTTATCTTCTTTTTTACGCATACTAAATCACCTCTATACATTTTACTGTTCCTATATAACCATAAACAGGTATAGAAAAACATGTTATATAGTTTATGAGTTCCTATAGAACACTGTGGAATTTATTAATGCGATGAATCCAATTTCAAATAGAAAGGTCGCTGATTTTATTTACCTATACAACTTTATAAAATTTAGTCATACTCCTAGAAAGTAGATAAAATTGGCGACTTAATGGAGGGAAAAGTCGCCATGAGAAAGATAATCTGTCATCTAGTTCTCTTAATTAAGTTCTTATCAAAAAAACTTATCCACCTGTACTGGATAGATATGACCATCAATGTGGTTTTGCAGATTACATAGATAGAAAAATCAAAGCATATGAACAGAGAAAACAATCTGTTTATGTGCTTTTTTGGTCACTTAATAAATATCTTTTAGGATTTCTCTTCATTTATGCAACAAATCCCCCTTTCGTGTCGGGGCTTAGTATGAAGGGAGATAAAGAAGCACATGCCACTCCCTTTCACGACAGAAAGGGGGTGAAAAGCATGAAACCATCTTCTTTTCAAGAAACCATAGAAAATCAGTTTGACTATATCTGCAAACAAGTTATTGAAGATGAACGAAAAGATTACTTCAAACATCTAGACAGACTATCAGCAAAAGAAGTCTCGTTTTCTGATATAGATAACTACCTTGTCAACTCTTTTTCTACTGTTGATACGTACGTCACTGATTTCCAACTATTTAAATTATTTGGATTAAGAATCAATGTTGAAAGTGATTTATTAAGTGAAGCCCTGCGTCATCTTTCAGAGAAAAAACGGAACATTATTTTACTTCATTACTTTATGGATATGAGTGATGTGGAGATTGCGGAGTTACTAAATTTGAATCGTTCGACTGTTTATCGTCATCGAATAAGTGGACTAGCCATGATTAAAGAATTCATGAAGGAGTGTAAAGAATGAAAACAGCCTATCCAAGGGTCCCCTTCCCCCTCATTGTAAAGGCGACAGATGGCGACGTGGAAGCAATTAATCAGATTGTTAAACATTATCGAGGGTATACCTCAAAACGTTCATTACGTCGCATGACAGACGAATATGGAAATTCTCATATGGTTATTGATGAAACCCTACGTGGCAGAATGGAAACGAAACTCATCTCTAAGATTTTATCGTTCGAAATTAAATAGTCCCATTTTTTCGTGGAAGCGTGTCGAATCGTATCCACGCTTCCCGATTTGGGAGGTTTGTTATTCCATCAAAGCATATTGTGTGTTCAGTAGGTTTTGATAGGCTAACAAGCCAAACGTTCTTTGACAACCAAATAAAGGCAATCGAATACGTTTCGGTAAGAAAAGAGCTGATGAACTAACACGCCATGACCTACAAAATTAGTGAGCGATTCATGTTAGTAATTCGAAAGTAATCTTTAGCAGGATTGCTGCCATGACTTTCTTATCGTGATAATGATACTCCCGTATAGCCATAGTCCGAGCGTTAGAAGCGTCACAGGCAATGGGTACGGCTACATGAGAACCATGCAGAAGTGAAATTCCTGTGAGCTTTGCTAGAGCTGTTCGATTGCTAAGATATTCTTCTCTTGTCAGTGTATTATTATAAAACTATTTGATATAATTATAGGTGAATATTGGAGTTTTCCTAGCCTATAATTGGGAAAGGAGTAATAATGATAACGGTCACAAAAAAGGATTTAGTTGAGCTAGGATATGGAACTTCTTTTTCAGCAGACATCATAAAAAAAGCAAAAGAATTGATGATTACAAAAGGGCATATCTACTATCAATCTCGAAAGCTAGATAGAGTCCCTCGTGAAGCTGTTGAAGAAATTCTAGGAATTCGGTTTTCAAATGAAAACAGGTCTGAGTAGTTTTTGCACAGTAAGGAGTAAAAACTATGGTTAAAGACCCAATAAAAAAAGCAAAGAATGGAACCTATTATTTTCGTGCAAATCTAGGTTATGATTCTAAAGGGAAAAAAATTCAAAAATATCGTAGTGGATTCACTACTAAAAAAGAAGCAAGAGAAGAATATTCGAAACTGCTATTGATGAAACCAGAAGAATTAAGTGAGAATAAGGATAAAATGACGTTTAAACATTATATCTTTGAAATTTTCCTTCCATGGTATAAGACACAGGTAAAGCTCAGAACATATGAAAATCGCTTACCAACTATTAAGAAGCATTTCTCTTATTTTGATAAAATGGCTGTTTCCGATATTGAGCCTATTGATGTGCAAAATTGGCAACTAAAATTATCAAAGAAGTGTAAGTCTTCTTATGTAAGAGCTGTTCAAGGACTATTTTCAGTTGCTATGGATCGAGCAATTGTCCTTGGGATAACCACCACAAATCCATCTAAGATTATTGGCAATGTGAAAAAGCAAAAGTCTAAAATTGAATTTTGGACAAAAGAAGAATTTGAAAAAGTAATCTCTCTAATTTACAAAGAAGATTACTATCAACACTTTTTATTTATCTCTCTGTGGTTTTTATTTATGACTGGAATGCGAATTGGTGAAGCTACTGCCATTCAATGGGAAGATATTGATTTTGACTCAGGAGTACTAACCATCAACAAAACACTCTATTACAAGAATCAATCGAATTATAGATTTGTTGAACCAAAAACAAAGGCGAGCGTTCGTCATATTGTATTAGATAAATGCACATTAACTTATTTATCCGAATGGAAGGAAGTACAACAAAATCTAATTCAGACAGACTTTGTAATGAGCTATAACGGTATTCCTACCCAAAAACATACACTATCATATGCTATTGAACGCTATGCTAAGCTGGCTGGTATCCATCGAATCAGAATCCATGGGTTACGGCATTCTCATGCTTCCTTGTTAATCAGTATGGGAGAAAATCCACTTATCATTAAAGATCGTCTAGGACACGAAGATATTGAGACGACTTTAGGAACGTATGGACATCTTTATCCTAACAGTAATTTCGAGGTAGCTAACAAATTAAATGGAGCCATTTCCTTTAAAGAAGCAAAACAAAATTATGATACTTCACCAAAGAATCAATTTACTGTAGACTACTTGCGAAACAAAGAAATGAAAAAAGTGCAATAAAAGTGCAGTAAAAAGATAAGAAGAGCCAGAAACCCTTGGTATAAGAGGATTTCTAGCTCTCCTACAACTACTCCCACTCACTAAAAGTCAGATATTGACTATTTAGTATTGTTGATTTAATAGTGATTGATAGTACAATAATTCAGTCTAAAATAGAGTGATTTGAATCGTTTGGTGCTAAATTGGTGCTAATATTTTCCCTCTCTTACTAATTCTAGTAAGAGTTTTTTTTGTTCTTCAAAACTTATCCATCTATTTATCATTGTTTCAATAAAAGGTTGGATATCAAAACCATATCTTCTTTTTGAAAAATATATTAGTCTATTTAATACTATACTAATTTCTTCACATCTAACTTGTTGATGTTCAAGCTCTGTTAAAATATTATATATCTTAGGTTCGATTTTATTATAATAATCTTCCATCAAGCTATCTATTTCTTTTGATTTTATTTCTAATAAGTGTAGATGGTCTTCATTTAAAGAATTCTCAGATTCATTTCCTAGTAAGTAATCTGTACTTACATCTAAAATTTTTGAAAGCCTCAGCAATAAACCAAAATTTGGCTCGGTTCTATCATTTTCCCATTTAGCATATGCACTCTGCCCTATTTCTAGTATATTAGCCATCTGTTCTTGTGTATATCCTTTTTCTTTCCTTAATTCTTTAAGCTTGGCAGAAAAATAACTCATAAAAACCTCCTAAAAATTCCAAAAAAAACTATTTCAAGCTTGACAAATAGTAAAAAAGGGACTAAAATATAAATAGATAGTCTGATTAAGACTGATTATATCAAACTATATAACGTTTGACAAGAAAAGAGGTATATGTCCTATGATTGTATAAAAAAGTCTTTGAAGAAAAACCTCAAAGACTTCATAAAAAACTTTCTATCTAAATTATATCATATATACAGAAAAGAGAAAAGGAGATGGCCTATAAAGATTATTACGAATACAAAGATATTGTAGAAGCTACTGGGAAGTCATATAGTGCTATTAAAAAATGGCGGATATCTATTGAACGATTATCAGGATATAAGTTTAAAAAGGTCAAGATACATGTTACACGTAAGCACGTAAAAGACCATTATCAATTTACTGAAGAAGAATTTGAAAAGTTTATAAAACTGTCTAAGCGAATTGATGAAACAAAGAAAATGTCTGAATCAGTTATTGAGATATGGGGTGACTTAAAAAGTGCAGAAGAAAGAGCACTAAAAGGAGATGTAGCCGAATTAAAAAAATTTCAAGAAAAACAGAAAGAAAGTAACAAAAATACGGCCTTTCAGTTCATTTCTTTGAAAAACGATATTAGAAGATTACAAAAACTAGAAGAACGAATTGAAGCCTTAGAAGAAAAGCAAGGCAAAGGGTTCTTCAGTAAATTAAAATAATTAAAAAGAATTTTCTATTCGTTGAGTTTCTAGTTTTGGGTATAAAAGCGAACTAGGTTGATTTTCTTTATGTGGAATATAATTTTTTCAAATTAGTAGCTTTGGGGTTAAAACTCATTATATAGTCCTAAGATTTCTGTATATTGTTGGGAGCTGACCGCCTTGCATTTGTCGGTTTACAAATTAGCTAACTAGTAGCTGATAACAACCGCAAAATGGCATGGCCTGAGCGGTTGTGAGTATCAGCGGACACTAGTTAGCTAAGTTGTACCGACAAGGCAATGCAACAAGCTACCTTAATATACAGAAATCTTAGGATCAAGAGTTTTTTGAGAAATTATATACTCATAGATTCAAACCTATTCGCTGATTCCATACTGGGAATTGACGGATAGAAAATGCTTGAGTTTGTGAAACCCGCCATCACTAATAGGCGGGTGCAACCTACACAAAAGTTGCCCTCACGCTTACTCTCGTAAGGGGTTGCGGTCGTTTTATCTATAAAATTGCCCTAACCCCTTTAGCACCAACGTTTTCACTTCGTTTTCATGTATGTAGAAAAAAGATGATTACTTTGTGAAATTTTAAAATTATACAAAATTAGAAAAAATAGAGGTTTTAAAAATGAACAAAAAATATAATATTACCGAAGAAAAATTTCCTTTAATGGAACTCAATTTAGATATTAATCAGTTTGAATTGCCTAATGTATGGCGAGTTGATTTTTCAAAGGCAAAAATTAATCATGAAGTTGAATATGTCAATGGACAAAGTCATGTTTTAGAAAACATTTCAAGTATAGTAGTACCAGCATTTGACGATACTGTTTTAACTGCATTGGAAAAAATGAATGTTTCTGTTAGTTCGTTAAAAAATACAGAAATTGAGTTTATTGGAGATTTCATCAATATTGAAAAACAAATTGAACAAGAAAAAAATGTAAAAATAAAACTAAATAAACCACAAATTCGTTTGAAAAATGAAGTGGTAAATAAAAAATCTGCTAAACGTGGAGAAGAAAAAATTTGGTATACAGTTCGTGCTATCAATTCTGTAAAAGTGGTAGCTGAGGGATTTCAGTTAGTTGCTGATGAATAATACAGTTACTTATGATTGGCTTGGTGCTAGTGTAAAGCCAAGGTATGAAAATCCAACAATTTCTGTCGAGTTTGTGATTGAAAAGATACTAAAATTGGATTTTAAAGATTTTGTCTTAAATTCTTATGGTATAAATCGATATGGTTATCATTATGCTTTAGCAGATATTAAACTGTATTTTTCATTAGTTGATGATGATATTATTTCTGAAAAAATGGGTATCTTTATTGAAATGAGAGGTTCTGGTTGTAGGCAATATGAAGAATATATGGACGGAAAAGTTAATAATTGGACTGACTTATTTATTCGATTACTGGAAGAAAATGCTCATTTTACAAGAATTGATATTGCTAATGATATTTATGATAATTCTTTAAATGTTCAAAAAATATATCAGTGTTGTAAAGAAAAACTTTGTGTCACTCGTTCTAGGTTATATACCTACTATGAAAAAGGTACTTTAGAAACTGGCGAAATAGTTGGTGAAACGGTTAATATTGGTGAAAAAGGTGGAGATAGTCAGCAGTGGAGTATATATAACAAAGCGCTAGAACAGATTAATTCAGATATAAAAGATTGGGTAAGGTCTGAACTACGCTTGTTTGGTCAGAAAGCCAATGAAGTTGCAAAGTTGATTGCAACTAGACAAGCCTTAGAAGAAATCTTCTTTGAAATTTTAAATAATAGTTATCGCTTTATAGTACCGAGTAATAAATCTAATGATAAAAACCGTTGGAGACGTCCTAACTCAATGTGGTGGAATAATTATTTAGGTACAGAAAAGAAAACTAGATTAGAAATCAAACGAAAAAAAAGGACGCTTGAGACTGCAAGAAATTATGTAGAAAGGCAAATGAGTAAATCATTAGCAATAGTTCTTGAGGGTGAAAGGCAAGCCTATGGCGATGATAAAGCGTTTGATTATTTAATAAAATTAATTGAAGATGGTGGTAATAAAATTACTGAAAATGATAGGACTTTAATTAGTCAGTATGCTCTTGAAAAAAACAACTCTAGTGATTGGGGGCAAAGATATTGACGAGAGGAAAGAGTATTATAGTATTTATAGATAAAATCGACGTAAAGCCACGTAGGTTGAAATTTCAATCTCACATAGTATGTTTTATCACTTGTGAAAAATGGTATGATACGAAAAAAAAGATGCGTGAAAATCAATCACACATCAAAATAAAAAACCAAAATAATTATATCATAAAGAAAGGGGAAAAAGTATGTTTGTTGTAAAAAAAGATTTAATGAAATTAGGTTTTTCAAGTTGGCAAGCTATGATGTTAGTAAAACAGGCTAAAGCAAAATTAGCTAGTCAAGGACTAACATGGTATGAAAGTAAAGGCTTAGGACGTGTGCCACTTGAGACGGTAGAAGAAATTTTAGGTGTAAAAATAGATGAAGCAAGTCTAGTAGATATGGAAGTAAAAGAAAATGCCTAAGTTACCAAATATATATCCATTACAAAATGGAACTTATAGAGCTTCTGTATCACTAGGATTTGATAGTCAGACTGGTAAAAGAATACGTAAGTTTAAGACTGGCTTTAAAACTCAAAGAGAGGCTCAACTGTGGCAATTACAGATTCAAGCAGATTTTGGAAAAGGGGCAATATCTACTAATAGTACAATGACCTTTAAAAAGTTTCTAGATGATTATTTTATACCAGATTATAAAAGTCAGGTTAGAAAAAGAACTTTTGATATGTCACAATCTAAGTTTAAAAGACTTTCATATTTTGAGAATATGAAGTTATCAGATATCTTACCTCCTCATGTAAAGCAGTGGCAAAATTCAATGTTTATAGAGGGATTATCTAATAATTATATTCGTTCTGTTCATCAAATTTTACAACAAGTCTTTGATTTAGCAGTTAAACTAGGTATGTTGTCAAATAATGTTGCTAAAACGGTAGGAAACGTAAAAAAAGACCGTCCTAAAGTTGATTTTTGGACGGTGGAAGAATTTCAGCTATTTATTAGTACATTTGATAAATCTAATATTTATGAATTATTGTATTTTACTACATTTTGGTTTTTCTTTATGACTGGAGTTAGAACAAGTGAATTACAAGCTATTGAATGGTCGAAAATAGATTTTGAAAAAGGTACTGTTTTAATAGACTGTTCAATGTATTATAAAAGCCAAAAAGAGTGGTATCTTACCGATACAAAATCTATATCAGGTGTAAGGCTTTTGTATCTTGATGACGATACATTAGAACATTTGAAATATTGGAAGAAAGCACAATCTCAGATAGGAGAATGTAAATTTGTATTTTCCATAGCGGATAGTCCGTTGGTAAAATCAACTCTTAAACGTGTTCTAAAATCTCATAGTGATTACGCAAAGATAAAATCAATAAGAATTCACGATTTAAGGCACTCTCATGCCAGCTTTATGCTCTCTCTAGGAATGAATGATTTAGAAATGCAAAATCGTCTAGGCCATGCTGATATTAAGACAACACTTGGAACGTACTCTCATTTAAGACCAAATGCTATGAAAGAAGTAGCTACTAGGATGACTGGGAAAGTAGTGGTGAGTGATAATAATATCAGAAAAAGTAAATTTAATGGCAATCAGCATACTAAAAAAATTCAATCTAAAGTTTTGTCTGACTAGCGAAGTCTGTCCGATTAAACTTTGGATTCCTACGGTAAACTATTAGTGTTTACCGTATTTTTTTATCTCTTTCCATGTTTCAAGATAATTATCTCGATTTAATTCAATTTGTTTCTGTGCAAAACGAATATCATAATCTGCTAAATCTATATTTTCTATAACTTCATTTGTAAGAATATTAAAAGTCCCAATTAATTCTTTATCATCATACATTTTTAGAACTGGGATATTCTGTTCTTTATTTGAATCAGATTTTGAAATTTCCAAAGTAGTCATACCGAATTCTTTAAGCATTTTATTCCCTTTTCTATTTTTTCTTATTATATCACATTTGAAATTTATCAAATTAGTTGATGTAAGTATTTTTTAATGTATAATTTATATTAGGGGGGTATCATAATGAGAAAACAAGATTTGATTAGTGAGTTTGAATTTAAAAATGATTTATATCGTGTTTATGAATTAGATGAAAATGATAGTGATTATGACAGAATTGTTAGAGAATCAAAGAAGGGTAAGTATGTAGAGAGTACCAAAAATGTTAAAAAGATTTTAGATTTAGACATTGAAAAATAGTTTTTGGTGCTAAATTGGTGCTAATAGGAAAATAAAAACGCTGAAATCATTGATTCCAAGCGTTTTTTTGAATGAATTACTCTACTCCCACTCAACTGTTGCAGGTGGTTTACTTGTAATATCGTAGACGATACGGTTAACATGATCCACTTCATTTACGATACGCACAGAAATCTTTTGAAGAACTTCCCAAGGAATTTTGGCAAAGTCAGCAGTCATACCATCGATAGAGGTGATGGCACGGATTGCAATCGTGTAGTCATATGTACGACCGTCACCCATAACACCAACTGAACGAACGCCTGTATTAACAGTGAAGTATTGCCAGATATCACGGTCAAGACCTGCTTTAGCAATTTCTTCACGAAGAATAGCGTCTGACTCACGAACGGTTTCTAGTTTCTCTTCAGTGATTTCACCCATGACACGGATAGCAAGTCCTGGTCCTGGGAATGGTTGGCGCCATACGATGTGGTCTGGCATACCAAGCTCTGTACCAAGGGCACGAACTTCGTCCTTGTAAAGAGTGTTGAGTGGCTCGATCAGTTCAAACTGCATGTCTTCTGGAAGGCCACCAACGTTGTGGTGAGACTTGATAGTTTGAGCTGTATCTGTACCAGACTCAATCACGTCAGTGTAAAGTGTCCCCTGAGCAAGGAATTTCACATCTTTGAGCTTGCTTGCTTCGTCATCGAATACATAGACAAACTCATTACCGATAATTTTACGTTTTTGTTCTGGGTCAGAAACGCCAGCAAGTTTGTCAAGGAAACGTTTAGCAGCGTCTGCTTTGACGATATTCAAACCAAACTTACCACCAAGCATGTCCATAACTTGGTCCGCTTCTCCTTTACGAAGAAGACCGTGGTCCACGAAGATACAGATCAATTGATCACCAATAGCCTTTTGGAGAAGAACCCCAACTACAGATGAATCAACCCCACCGGATAGACCAAGAAGGACACGTTTATCACCGACAGTCTCACGGATTTTTTGGATCTGCATATCGATGAAGTTATCCATTGACCAATCACCTTTAGCCTTACAGATGTTAAGGGCAAAGTTACGAAGGATATCATTTCCGTATACAGAATGACGAACTTCTGGGTGGAATTGGATACCGTAAATGTGTTTATCTGGGTTTTCAATGGCTGCATATGGACAGTCAGCTGAAGTTCCAGTACGAACAAAATCAGCAGGAATCTCAGTAACTGCGTCACCATGACTCATCAAAACAGTCTGTTCATCAGGTGTTGATTCAAAAAGAGCTGATGGTGTATGAGTTAGAGTTGATTGACCGTATTCACGATTTCCAGCATCACCTGCAGGAACAACTTTTCCTCCAAGTTTATGTGTCAACAACTGCATGCCGTAACAGATTCCCAAAATTGGAATTCCAAGTTCGAAGATTTCTGGGTCAATATCAAATGAACCATCTTCGTATACAGAGTTTGGACCACCTGATAGGATAATTCCTACAGGATTGATTTCACGAACTTCAGCAGCTGAAATTTTATGGCTTTTTAGTTCTGAAAAAACACCAATCTCACGGATACGGCGTGAAATCAGCTGGTTGTATTGGCTACCATAGTCCAATACGATGATTTTTTCTACATCTTGCAAATCAGTTGAAATGTTGCTCATCTTTTTCCTTTCTCAAAAGAAATATCTTTTTTCAATATTCTATCACAAATAAGGGCGAATTACCAACTAAACAAGGCGAAGTTTGACTTTTTCTAGTTTATTGGGGTACAATAGAGAAAAGATAGAAATGAAGTGAAAAATATGCTACCCGCTTATATGAAAATCCATGATCAGATTAAAAAGGATATTGACGAACACCGTTGGGCAATTGGTGAGAGACTTCCTAGTGAACGAGACTTAGCAGAGCAGTTTGCGGTCAGTCGCATGACCCTCCGCCAAGCCGTATCTCTATTAGTCGAAGAAGGCGTCTTAGAGCGCCGCGTAGGAAGTGGCACCTTTGTTTCTAGTACTCGGGTACAAGAAAAGATGCGAGGAACAACAAGTTTTACTGAAATTGTTAAGTCCCAAGGAAAAGTCCCTTCAAGCCAGCTCATTTCCTACAGAAAAACCATTCCCAATGAGCAGGAAGTTGCAAAGTTAGGAATTTCTCCAACGGAGAATATTATCCGAATGGAACGGGTCCGCTATGCCGACCAAGTTCCTCTAGTTTATGAAGTTGCTTCTATTCCTGAAAAATTCATTAAGGACTTTAAAAAAGAAGAAATCACTAGTCATTTCTTCCAGACCTTGCAAAAACATGGCTACCGTATTGGCAAATCACAGCAGACTATCTATGCTCGCCTTGCTAAGGAAAAAATTGCCCACTATTTGGAAGTTGAAAAAGGACATGCTATTCTTGGTCTGACTCAGATTTCTTACCTAGAAGATGGTACTGCTTTTGAATACGTGAAAAGCCAGTATGTAGGCGAACGTTTTGAATTTTATCTTGAGAATAACTAGTCTAGAAAGGCTAGTTTTTTGCTTTCTTAAAAGATTAGAATTGTCAAAACAATCTGTCTAGGCTTGATTTTATCACTTATTTACTATAAAATGAGAAGGAAAAACGTCAAACTTTTATATTGCAAATAGGAGAAAACATGACAAAAACATTAAAACGTCCTGAGGTTTTATCACCTGCAGGGACTTTAGAGAAGCTAAAAGTAGCTGTTCAATATGGAGCAGATGCTGTCTTTATCGGTGGTCAGGCCTATGGTCTTCGTAGCCGTGCCGGAAACTTTACTTTCGAACAGATGGAAGAAGGTGTCCAGTTTGCTGCCAAGTACGGTGCCAAAGTCTATGTAGCTGCCAATATGGTTATGCACGAAGGAAATGAAGCTGGTGCTGGTGAGTGGTTCCGTAAACTGCGTGATATCGGGATTGCAGCAGTTATCGTATCTGACCCAGCCTTGATCATGATTGCAGCGACTGAAGCGCCTGGTCTTGAAATCCACCTCTCTACCCAGGCAAGTGCTACTAACTATGAAACCCTTGAGTTCTGGAAAGAACTAGGTTTAACTCGTGTCGTTTTGGCGCGTGAGGTTTCAATGGAAGAATTAGCTGAAATCCGCAAACGTACAGATGTTGAGATTGAAGCCTTTGTTCATGGAGCCATGTGTATTTCATACTCTGGTCGTTGTACTCTTTCAAACCACATGAGTATGCGTGATGCTAACCGTGGTGGATGCTCTCAGTCATGCCGTTGGAAATACGACCTTTACGATATGCCATTTGGGAAGGAACGTAAGAGTCTTAAAGGTGAAATTCCTGAAGAATTTTCAATGTCAGCCGTTGATATGTCAATGATTGACCATATCCCGGATATGATTGAAAATGGTGTGGACAGTCTAAAAATCGAAGGACGCATGAAGTCTATTCACTATGTTTCGACAGTAACTAACTGTTATAAGGCGGCTGTTGATGCTTATCTAGAGAGTCCAGAGAAGTTTGAAGCTATCAAGCAAGACTTGATTGATGAGATGTGGAAGGTTGCCCAACGTGAATTAGCAACAGGTTTCTACTATGGTACGCCGTCTGAAAATGAGCAGTTATTTGGTGCTCGTCGTAAAATTCCTGAGTATAAGTTTGTCGCTGAAGTGGTTGCTTATGATGATGCGACACAAACAGCAACCATTCGCCAACGGAACGTCATTAACGAAGGGGACCAAGTTGAGTTTTATGGTCCAGGTTTCCGTCATTTTGAAACATATATCGAAGATCTGCATGATGCTAAAGGAAATAAGATCGATCGCGCTCCAAATCCAATGGAACTATTGACTATTAAGGTTCCACAACCTGTTCAAGCTGGAGACATGGTTCGAGCTCTCAAAGAAGGACTCATCAATCTTTATAAAGAAGATGGCACCAGCGTTACAGTGCGTGCTTAATAAACATGTAGGAGACGAAAGTTTTCTAGTTGCTTTCCCTTCAATCCTACTTACCAAAGAACCTTAGGTTAAAGAAAATATATTAATTTCCATCCGAGATTCCATCTCGGATTTTTTCATTATTTTTCAGAAAGAACTAGATAATGGACGAATTTATTACAAGTTTTTTCCAAAGTTTTCTATATAATAGACTTAAAAATAGTAAAATTGTAAATAATTTTCATTAAACGCTTTCAACGTAAGTAAAAAGTTGACAAATCCAATTTTTAGGACTAAACTAAGTAAGTAAATTTTAATTAAAAGGAGAATTCGTCATGAATTTAACATTTTTCGGTCTATGTCTTGCCTGTATGGGTGTATCTCTTGGTGAGGGTATGTTGATGAATGGTTTGTTGAAATCAGTTGCTCGCCAACCAGATATCATCTCAGAACTACGTAGTTTGATGATCCTAGGGGTTGCCTTTATTGAAGGTACTTTCTTCGTTACTCTTGTCTTTTCATTTATCATCAAATAAAAGAAGTATAAATTGAAAAAGGGAGGATTTTAGATGGAAGAAAGTATTAATCCAACCATCAATATTGGTCCTGTTACCTTTAATTTAACCATAGTAGTTTTGACTTTGTTGACTGTAGCACTTATTTTTGGCTTTATTTATTGGGCAACTCGAAATATGACTTTGAGACCCACAGGAAAACAAAATGTATTAGAGTATTTATTTGATTTTGTTGTTGGATTTACAAAATCAAACCTTGGTCCAATGATAAAGGATTATTCTCTCTTTTATTTCTGTTTATTCCTATTTATGGCCATTGCAAATAATATTGGCTTAATGGCTAGAATTCAGACTACAGATGGTGTAAATCTTTGGACCTCACCAACAGCAAATTTGTCATTTGACTTGGTCTTGTCTTTTACAATTATCTTAATGACCCACGTAGAAGGAATTCGTCGTCGTGGAATCAAAAAGTATTTAAAAGCATTTGTAACACCAGGTTTTATGACACCAATGAATCTCTTAGAAGAAGTTACCAATCTCCTTTCACTTGCATTGCGGGTCTTTGGTAATATCTTTGCAGGGGAAGTGATGGCAAGTATGTTAGTCCTACTTTCTCATCAGGCCTTCTATTGGTATCCTATTGCTTTTGGAACAAATCTAATCTGGACTGCATTTTCTGTTTTTATTTCTTGTGTACAAGCATATGTATTTACATTGTTATCTTCAATGTACCTAGGAAATAAAATTAATGATGAAGAATAGAAAGGAGTAGTTTATGAATGTAACAGTAGGTGAATTACTTGGTGATTTTATACTAATCGCTGGTTCCTTTATTCTCTTGCTAGTCTTGGTTAAGAAATACGCTTGGTCAAATTTGGCTAGCATTTTCGAACAAAGAGCAGAAAAAATTGCAGCAGATATTGACGGAGCTGAACAAGCACGTCAAAAAGCAGAAGTATTGGCTCAGAAACGCGAAGATGAATTGGCTGGTAGCCGTAAAGAAGCTAAGACAATCATTGAGAATGCGAAAGAAACAGCTGAGAAAAGTAAAGCTAGTATTTTAGCAGATGCTAAGCTAGAAGCAGGACGCTTGAAAGAAAAAGCGAACCAAGAAATTGCTCAAAATAAAGCTGAAGCTTTACAAAGCGTTAAGGGTGAGGTAGCAGATTTGACAATCAGCTTGGCTGGTAAAATCATCTCACAAAACCTTGACGGTCATGCCCATAAAGAACTCATTGATCAGTATATCGATCAGTTAGGAGAAGCTTAATGGACAAGAAAACAGTAAAGGTAATTGAAAAATACAGCATGCCTTTTGTCCAATTGGTTTTAGAAAAAGGAGAAGAAGACCGTATCTTTTCAGACTTAGCTCAAATCAAGCAAGTTGCTGAAGAAACAGGTTTACCTTCTTTTTTAAAAAAAGTGGCAGTAGACGAGTCTGACAAGGAAAAAACGATTGCGTTCTTCCAAGACTCAGTGTCACCTTTATTGCAAAACTTTATCCAGGTTCTTATCTACAATCACAGAGCAAATCTTTTTTATGATATTCTTGTAGATTGCTTGAACCGACTTGAAAAAGAAACAAATCGATTTGAAGTGACGATTACTTCTGCTCATCCTCTAACTGATGATCAAAAGAGTCGCTTGCTCCCTTTGATTGAGAAGAAAATGTCTCTTAAAGTGAGGAGTGTAAAAGAACAAATCGATGAAAGTCTTATTGGTGGTTTTGTCATTTTTGCCAATCACAAGACAATTGATGTGAGTATTAAACAACAACTTAAAGTTGTTAAAGAAAATTTGAAATAGAAAGTGGTGTTCTTTTGGCAATTAACGCACAAGAAATCAGCGCTTTAATTAAGCAACAAATTGAAAATTTCAAACCCAATTTTGATGTGACTGAAACAGGTGTTGTAACCTATATCGGGGACGGTATCGCGCGTGCTCACGGCCTTGAAAATGCCATGAGTGGAGAGTTGTTGATTTTTGAAAACGGCTCTTATGGGATGGCTCAAAACTTGGAGTCAACAGACGTTGGTATTATCATCCTAGGTGACTTTACAGATATCCGTGAAGGCGATACAATCCGCCGTACAGGTAAAATCATGGAAGTCCCAGTAGGTGAAAGTCTGATTGGTCGTGTTGTGGACCCACTTGGTCGTCCAGTTGACGGTCTTGGAGAAATCCACACTGATAAAACTCGTCCAGTAGAAGCGCCAGCTCCTGGTGTTATGCAACGTAAGTCTGTATCAGAACCATTGCAAACTGGTTTGAAAGCTATTGACGCCCTTGTACCGATTGGTCGTGGTCAACGTGAGTTGATTATCGGTGACCGTCAGACAGGGAAAACAACAATTGCGATTGATACAATCTTGAACCAAAAGGGTCAAGATATGATCTGTATCTACGTAGCGATCGGACAGAAAGAATCAACAGTTCGTACGCAAGTAGAAACACTACGTCAGTACGGTGCCTTGGACTACACAATCGTTGTGACAGCCTCTGCTTCACAACCATCTCCATTGCTCTTCCTAGCTCCTTATGCTGGGGTTGCCATGGCGGAAGAATTTATGTACCAAGGTAAGCATGTTTTGATCGTTTATGATGATCTTTCAAAACAAGCGGTAGCTTATCGTGAACTGTCTCTTTTGCTTCGTCGTCCTCCAGGTCGTGAAGCCTTCCCAGGGGATGTTTTCTACCTTCACAGCCGTTTGCTTGAGCGCTCAGCTAAAGTTTCTGATGAACTTGGTGGTGGATCTATTACAGCCCTACCGTTTATCGAGACACAAGCAGGAGATATCTCTGCCTATATCGCAACCAACGTGATTTCAATCACTGATGGACAAATCTTCCTTGGTGATGGTCTCTTCAATGCGGGTATTCGTCCAGCCATTGACGCGGGTTCATCTGTATCTCGTGTAGGTGGTTCTGCACAAATT
Organism: Streptococcus mitis; assembly: GCF_946190155.1. Lineage (GTDB taxonomy): Bacteria > Bacillota > Bacilli > Lactobacillales > Streptococcaceae > Streptococcus > Streptococcus mitis_CL. The sequence goes on along the minus strand of NZ_CAMHZL010000001.1, from coordinate 310,880 downwards.
AAAGCCATGAAAAAGGTTGCTGGTACACTTCGTATCGACCTTGCTTCATACCGTGAGTTGGAAGCCTTCACTAAGTTTGGTTCTGACTTGGACGCAGCAACACAGGCTAAGTTGAACCGTGGACGTCGTACAGTTGAAGTCTTGAAACAACCTGTTCACAAACCATTACCTGTTGAGAAACAAGTAACCATTCTCTATGCTTTGACACATGGTTTCTTGGATACTGTTCCAGTAGATGAAATTGTTCGTTTTGAGGAAGAGTTCCATGCCTTCTTTGATGCTCAACATCCAGAGATTTTGGAAACCATTCGTGATACAAAAGACTTGCCAGAAGAAGCAGTCTTGGATGCTGCGATTACAGAGTTTCTCAATCAAACCAGCTTCCAGTAAGAATAGAGGTGTCAGATGGCAGTATCTCTAAATGATATTAAAACAAAAATCGCCTCAACAAAAAATACGAGTCAAATCACTAATGCCATGCAGATGGTATCAGCTGCTAAGCTAGGTCGTTCTGAAGAAGCTGCTCGCAACTTCCAAGTTTATGCTCAAAAAGTTCGTAAACTTTTGACGGATATTCTTCATGGTAATGGAGCTGGTAGTTCAACTAATCCGATGTTGATTAGTCGTCCAGTTAAGAAGACAGGCTATATCGTCATTACTTCAGACCGCGGTTTGGTTGGAGGTTATAATTCTTCTATTCTGAAAGCCGTTATGGAGCTGAAAGAAGAATACCATCCAGACGGTAAAGGTTTTGAAATGATTTGTATTGGTGGAATGGGAGCTGATTTCTTTAAGGCTCGTGGTATTCAACCACTTTATGAATTACGTGGCTTGGCAGACCAACCTAGCTTTGATGAAGTTCGTAAGATTATTTCAAAAACTGTTGAAATGTACCAAAATGAACTTTTTGATGAACTCTATGTCTGCTACAACCACCATGTCAATACGCTAACTAGTCAAATGCGTGTGGAGCAAATGCTTCCAATTGTTGACTTGGATCCAAATGAAGCAGATGACAGTTACAGCTTGACCTTTGAATTGGAAACTAGCCGAGAAGAAATTTTGGAGCAGTTGTTGCCTCAGTTTGCAGAAAGTATGATTTACGGGGCTATTATCGATGCTAAGACAGCTGAAAATGCTGCAGGTATGACCGCCATGCAAACAGCGACAGATAATGCTAAGAAAGTCATTAATGATTTGACAATTCAGTATAACCGTGCCAGACAGGCGGCGATTACACAAGAAATTACAGAAATCGTAGCAGGAGCTAGTGCCTTAGAATAGGCACTAGTCCAGCTCGTATGAAAATGAACTTAGGACCTAGTTAAGCTAGGGACCGACAGTATCTTATATAGAATAGGAGAAGGAGATGAGTTCAGGTAAAATTGCTCAGGTTATCGGTCCCGTTGTAGACGTCTTGTTTGCAGCAGGGGAAAAACTTCCTGAGATTAACAATGCACTTGTCGTCTACAAAAATGACGAAAGAAAAACAAAAATCGTCCTTGAAGTAGCCTTGGAGTTGGGAGATGGTATGGTTCGTACTATCGCCATGGAATCAACAGATGGTTTGACTCGTGGAATGGAAGTATTGGACACAGGTCGTCCAATCTCTGTACCAGTAGGTAAAGAAACTTTGGGACGTGTCTTCAACGTTTTGGGAGATACCATTGACTTGGAAGCTCCTTTTACAGAAGATGCAGAGCGTCAGCCAATTCATAAAAAAGCTCCAACTTTTGATGAGTTGTCTACCTCTTCTGAAATCCTTGAAACAGGGATTAAGGTTATCGACCTTCTTGCCCCTTACCTTAAAGGTGGTAAAGTTGGACTTTTCGGTGGTGCCGGAGTTGGTAAAACTGTCTTGATTCAAGAATTGATTCACAACATTGCCCAAGAACACGGTGGTATTTCAGTATTTACTGGTGTTGGGGAACGTACTCGTGAGGGGAATGACCTTTACTGGGAAATGAAAGAATCAGGTGTTATCGAGAAAACAGCCATGGTATTTGGTCAGATGAATGAGCCACCAGGAGCACGTATGCGTGTTGCCCTTACTGGTTTGACAATCGCTGAATACTTCCGTGATGTAGAAGGACAAGACGTGCTTCTCTTTATCGATAATATCTTTCGTTTCACTCAGGCTGGTTCAGAAGTATCTGCCCTTTTGGGTCGTATGCCATCAGCCGTTGGTTACCAACCAACACTTGCTACGGAAATGGGTCAATTGCAAGAGCGTATTACATCAACTAAAAAGGGTTCTGTAACCTCTATCCAGGCTATCTATGTGCCAGCGGATGACTATACTGACCCAGCGCCAGCAACAGCCTTTGCTCACTTGGATTCAACAACTAACTTGGAACGTAAGTTGGTACAATTGGGTATCTATCCAGCCGTTGACCCACTTGCTTCAAGCTCACGTGCCTTGGCACCTGAAATTGTTGGAGAAGAGCACTATGCAGTTGCTGCTGAAGTAAAACGCGTTCTTCAACGTTACCATGAATTGCAAGATATCATTGCTATCCTTGGTATGGATGAGCTTTCTGATGAAGAAAAGACCTTGGTTGCTCGTGCCCGTCGTATCCAGTTCTTCTTGTCACAAAACTTCAACGTTGCGGAACAATTTACTGGTCAGCCAGGTTCTTATGTTCCAGTTGCTGAAACTGTTCGTGGCTTTAAGGAAATACTTGATGGTAAACACGACCACTTGCCAGAAGATGCCTTCCGTGGTGTAGGTTCTATCGAAGATGTGATTGCAAAAGCTGAAAAAATGGGATTTTAAGAGGTGATCTATGGCTCAGTTAACTGTCCAGATCGTGACACCAGATGGTCTCGTCTATGATCACCATGCCAGCTTTGTATCAGTTCGAACTCTGGATGGTGAGATGGGAATCTTGCCACGACATGAAAATATGATTGCAGTTTTAGCAGTTGATGAGGTTAAGGTTAAACGTGTAGATGATGAAAATCACGTGAACTGGATTGCAGTGAACGGAGGCGTTATCGAAGTTGCCAATGGCGTTGTCACAATTGTTGCTGACTCTGCAGAACGTGCTCGTGATATCGACGTTAGTCGTGCAGAACGTGCCAAACTTCGAGCAGAGCGTGAAATTGAAGAAGCACAAGACAAACACTTGATTGACCAAGAACGTCGTGCTAAGATTGCTTTGCAACGTGCCATTAACCGTATTAATGTCGGAAAAAGACTATAAGAAAAATGAACTTGAATTATCAAGTTCATTTTTTATGTATTCTTAAGGGGCAAAACTGATGCAAAATTAGAATCTTCTAGTGATATAAAAGATAATTAAAAGATAGCATAGTTCAATTTGCGTAGCAGAAATCATACAAATAAAATTGATTATAGTAAAATAGAATTAGAATTATTAAGAAAGTTGGTTCGTTATTGGAAACGATAGTATTTTCAATCTCTGTTTTTTTAGCAGGGATCTTGTCCTTCTTTTCCCCTTGCATTTTCCCTCTGTTACCTGTCTATACTGGTATCTTATTGGATGATCAGGATAGTGCAAAAAGTTTTTCATTATTTGGGAAAAAAGTTGCCTGGTCAGGTTTGATTCGAACACTTTGCTTTATTGCAGGTATCTCTCTCATTTTCTTTATCTTAGGATTTGGTGCTGGTTACTTTGGTAATATTCTCTATGCAAATTGGTTTCGCTATACCATGGGAACAATTATCATCATTTTAGGCCTACACCAGATGGAAATTTTTCATTTTAAGAAATTAGAGATTCAAAAAAGCTTTACCTTCAAGCAATCAGCAGCCAATCGTTATTGGTCAGCCTTTTTGCTTGGTATTACCTTTAGCTTTGGTTGGACGCCTTGTATTGGTCCAGTTTTAAGTTCTGTTTTAGCACTTGCGGCTTCTGGAGGCAATGGCGCTTGGCAAGGAGCTATCTATACCTTGATTTACACTCTTGGAATGGCCATTCCTTTCTTGGTCTTGGCTCTAGCTTCAGGCGTAGTGATGCCTTATTTTAGTAAACTCAAGCGTCATATGATGCTACTGAAGAAAATTGGTGGTTTCCTCATTATTTTAATGGGAATTTTGTTACTATTAGGACAAGTAAATGTTCTAGCTGGAATTTTTGAATAAAGGAGAAAAAGATGAAAAAAGTAATGTTTGCTGGCTTAAGCCTCTTGTCACTAGTTGTATTGATGGCCTGTGGTGAGGAAGAAAGTAAAAAGACTCAAGCACCAGAACAATCTCCAAAACAACAGCAACAAACGCCTGTACAACAAATTGCTGTTGGAAAAGAGGCTCCAGACTTTACCTTGCAATCAATGGATGGCAAAGAAGTCAAGTTATCGGATTATAAGGGGAAAAAGGTTTATTTGAAGTTTTGGGCTTCATGGTGTGGTCCATGTAAGAAAAGTATGCCAGAGTTGATGGAATTAGCTGCGAAACCAGATCGTGATTTTGAAATTCTTAGTGTCATTGCACCAGGAATTCAAGGTGAAAAAACTGTCGAGCAATTTCCACAATGGTTCCAAGATCAAGGATATAAAGATATCCCAGTACTTTATGACACAAAAGGAACCACCTTCCAAGCTTATCAAATTCGAAGCATTCCTACAGAATACCTGATTGATAGTCAAGGAAAGATTGGAAAGATTCAATTTGGTGTCATCAGCAACGAGGATGCAGAAGCAGCCTTTAAAGAAATGAACTAGAATCAAGATTTTAAAATAGTATTTATACAATCAAACCCCTAGATTTTAGATAGTATTAATCTAAGATTTAGGGGATTTTTGCTATCAATAAATTAAGTTTAAAAAAAGAAGGGAGTACTGTATTATACAGATTCCCTTTCTTTTTCTTTAAACATAATATTTATTTTTTAGCTTTAAGAAGTTTATTATATCATAGCTTCTCGTTGATAAAGCGGATAAACTGATTCCACCAAACTTTTAAAAAGAAGGCTTTTTCAACTTTCTTTTCTGCTACCATTTCAAAACTAGGCCGTTCTGTGGTAATGTAACCTTGACCAACCAAGTCTGAGTCTTCATAAGTCAAATGTCCGACCACTGTTCCGGCTTCAAGTGGTGCTGGAATTGCCTTAGCATCAGGTGTGAATTGAATAGATTGGGAAGATTGACCTCCAACACGTTCAATTAGAGAAATATCATCTTTGGCAACAGCAGTGACTGTATCTTCTTTTCCATCCTGTACAGGGGCTTTGCTATCTTGATAGGCATCGCCTTTCTGAACGATTTTACGAAGTGTGAATGTAGAAGAGATATAATCCATTAGTGAGGATGTAGCTGTGAAGCGAGCGTAAGGATTATTGTCTTGATGATCTGCATTCAAAACAACTGTGATAACCCTCATTCCTTTTTCGAAAGTAGTACCAACAAAAGACTCTCCAGCCTTATCTGTGGTCCCTGTTTTTAATCCATCAAAACCACCGCGATAAGCAGGCATACCCTCTAACATGTAATTGGTAGAAGTGATTGTCATTCCAGCAAAAGTAGAAGAAGGTTTTTTCGTGATTTCTAAGACTTGTGGGTATTTTTTGATGAGGTTGCGAGCAACGATAGCGACATCATAAGCACTGAGCTTATTTTCCTCATCTTTTTTAGAGCCCGGGTAAATGTTATCCCCTAGTGTCTCATTGTTAAGACCCGTCGTATTGACAACAGTGGCATCCTGAATTCCCCATTCTAAGAGCTTTGCGCGCATCATATCGACGAAATCTTTTTCTGAGCCAGCAATTTTCTCAGCTAGGGCAATAGCCGCACTGTTAGCACTAGATACCAGGGTTGCCTCAAGCAACTCTTCGACAGTATAATTACGAGCCTCCATAGGAACATTACTTGCTTCAGAATTTGTTGTTAATTTGTAAGGGTAATCAGAAATATCTACCGGAGTTGATAGTGTAATACTGCCGTTTTCCAAGGCTTCATAGACAAGATAAACAGTAATTAACTTTGTGATTGAAGCAATTTCAACTGGCTGGGTTGCATCTTTCTCATAGAGAATTTTACCAGTATTCGCCTCAACAGCAATTGCATGTTTAGCAGCAATATTAAAATCTTGAGCAGCAACAGTAGATGCTGAGCCAATAAGGGACAGGCTTAATAGAGTTAAAATAATTTTTTTCATAGTAAGTTTATTCTAACATAAAGAAAAAAATATTCCCAGTTTCATGATATAAGAAAGAAGCTTTTTTGAAAGTGTGGTAAAATAGATAAATGGAGGTACCCCATGTTTCGTAAGAATAAATTATTTTTTTGGACCAGTGAGATTTTACTATTAACCATCATCTTCTATTTATGGAGACAGATGGGTGGGATTATAACGCCTTTTGTAAGTGTCGCAAACACTATAATGATTCCCTTTCTTTTAGGTGGTTTTTTATATTATTTGACCAATCCTATTGTAAATTTTTTACAAAAGTATTTCAAAATTAACCGTATCATTGGTATTCTACTAACCTTGTGCGCCTTGGTCTGGGGGCTAGTTATTGGGGTAGTCTATCTCTTACCGATTTTGATTAATCAGTTGACCAGTTTGATAGCAACAAGTCAGACAATCTACAGTCGTTTGCAAGATTTGATTGTGGATTTATCTACCTATCCAGCCTTTCAAAATTTAGATATTCAAGCGACGATTCAACAGTTAAATCTCTCCTATGTAGATATTCTACAGAATATCCTAAATAGTGTAACGAATAGTGTTGGAAGTGTCTTATCTGCGCTCTTTAGTACAGTTTTGATTATTATCATGACACCTGTGTTTTTAATTTATTTTTTGTTAGATGGTCACAAATTCTTGCCGATGCTTGAACGTACTGTTTTAAAGAGAGATAAGTTGCATATTGCAGGCCTCTTAAAAAATTTGAATGCGACAATTGCTCGCTATATTAGTGGAGTTGCAATTGATGCGATTATTATTGGGTGTTTGGCCTTTGTCGGATATAGTGTTATTGGTTTGAAATATGCTTTGGTCTTCGCCATCTTTTCAGGATTAGCCAATCTCATTCCTTATGTGGGACCAAGTATTGGTCTGATTCCGATGATTATCGCAAATGTCTTTACTGATCCCCATAGAATGCTGATTGCAGTTATTTATATGCTGATTATTCAACAAGTAGACGGGAACATCCTTTACCCTCGAATCGTAGGTGGAGTGATGAAGGTTCATCCAATTACGATTTTAGTATTACTTTTGTTATCAAGTAATATCTATGGTGTTATTGGCATGATTGTCGCAGTACCAACTTATTCTATCTTAAAAGAAATTTCTAAGTTTTTATCACGTTTGTATGAAAATCATAAAATAATGAAAGAACGAGAAAGAGAATTAGCTAAGTAAAAGTCAGGAAATTCCTGATTTTTCTTTTTCATTAAAGAAGTAATAGGAGTAGAAATACCGTTTAGATTAGCAGATTAAGAATAATTCACAAAAACTTTGTAAAACACTTGCAATTTAGCTGAAATTTGATAAAATAGTAAGGAAAGTTAGACTGTATTGCCTACTGTCTATCTATAAAATATATTTTATTGGAGGCTTTTACTCAAATGGCAAAAGAAAAATACGATCGTAGTAAACCACACGTTAACATTGGTACTATCGGACACGTTGACCACGGTAAAACTACCCTAACTGCAGCTATCACAACTGTTTTGGCACGTCGCTTGCCTTCATCAGTTAACCAACCTAAAGACTATGCGTCTATCGATGCTGCTCCAGAAGAACGCGAACGCGGTATCACTATCAACACTGCGCACGTTGAGTACGAAACTGAAAAACGTCACTACGCTCACATCGACGCTCCAGGACACGCGGACTACGTTAAAAACATGATCACTGGTGCCGCTCAAATGGACGGTGCTATCCTTGTAGTAGCTTCAACTGACGGACCAATGCCACAAACTCGTGAGCACATCCTTCTTTCACGTCAGGTTGGTGTTAAACACCTTATCGTCTTCATGAACAAAGTTGACTTGGTTGACGACGAAGAATTGCTTGAATTGGTTGAAATGGAAATCCGTGACCTATTGTCAGAATACGACTTCCCAGGTGACGATCTTCCAGTTATCCAAGGTTCAGCTCTTAAAGCCCTTGAAGGTGACACTAAATACGAAGACATCGTTATGGAATTGATGAACACAGTTGATGAGTACATCCCAGAACCAGAACGTGATACTGACAAACCATTGCTTCTTCCAGTCGAAGACGTATTCTCAATCACTGGACGTGGTACAGTTGCTTCAGGACGTATCGACCGTGGTATCGTTAAAGTCAACGACGAAATCGAAATCGTTGGTATCAAAGAAGAAACTCAAAAAGCAGTTGTTACTGGTGTTGAAATGTTCCGTAAACAACTTGACGAAGGTCTTGCCGGAGATAACGTAGGTGTCCTTCTTCGTGGTGTTCAACGTGACGAAATCGAACGTGGACAAGTTATCGCTAAACCAGGTTCAATCAACCCACACACTAAATTCAAAGGTGAAGTTTACATCCTTACTAAAGAAGAAGGTGGACGTCACACTCCATTCTTCAACAACTACCGTCCACAATTCTACTTCCGTACTACTGACGTTACAGGTTCAATCGAACTTCCAGCAGGTACTGAAATGGTAATGCCTGGTGATAACGTGACAATCGACGTTGAGTTGATCCACCCAATCGCCGTAGAACAAGGTACTACATTCTCTATCCGTGAGGGTGGACGTACTGTTGGTTCAGGTATGGTTACAGAAATCGAAGCTTAATTCGATTTAGTTCCCAGAAGAACAATTATTTAAGTCAGACACTAAAAGAATCTTGCATTGCAAGGTTCTTTTTTATAATCTAATAATACTCTGTTTCGCTCCGTAAGATGCATGATAATTAATTGATGGCTGAGAAGAATTTTTATTTCTCATTGATAAGTGTTTGCAGAAAGTTTTCAGTTTTTAGGGGAGTAGTTTAGAAAATATAAAAAAGACAAACACTAAAATGATGTTTGTCTATGGTGTGTAGAACTTGTTAGAAGTGTGGTTATAATTGTCTTAATTAGCAAATCTGATGCAGACGGCTTCTGGTATATGGAAGTCATTAGAAAGTTCTGCTAGACGACCAGTTTCAGGATTGCGTTTAAAGACGGTTGCATTGTCAGAGTCCTGATGGACAGCAATGACAAATTCTTGATCCGGTGTCAAATCAAAATCACGTGGAGTCTGACCATGTGTCGGAACGATTTCTAATAACTCTAAGCTACCATCCGCAAGAATTGTATATACTGCGATAGAATCATGACCACGGTTAGAAGCGTAGAGGTATTTACCGTCTTTAGAGAGACGAATAGCAGCAGTTCCATTAAAACCTTTGTAACCTTCTGGTAGAGTTGAAATGACTTGCATGCGTTCAAATTCGCCAACACCATCGTAGATTAGAACCTCGATAGTGCTATTGAGTTCACAAATGAGATAAGCGATTTTATAATGGTTATGGAAAATAATATGGCGTGAGCCTGCTCCTGGCTGGCTATGATAGGTATAGAGCTTAGATAATTTTCCTTCTGAATCAAGATCATAAGTAATTACTTGGTCAGTACCTAAGTCGCAGGTCACTAGATAGTGGTCAGGTGTTAAATCTGTAAAGTGAACATGGGGAGAAGCTTGATTCTCATGTGGACCTTGGCCACTGTGTTGATCTACATCACTAAGTAGAAGACTGCCATCTTCCTTGCGTTTATAAACAAGGACCTGTCCCTTGTGGTAGTTTGCCGCGTAAACCAAATCACGCTTTTCATCAACGGCAACATAACAGTGGGGAGCTCCTTTTTCCACGACATGATTTAATAAGGTTCCATCAGTTTGATAGGCTGCAATCCCCCCCTTATCGTCTTGACTACCAACAGTGTATAAATGTTGGTGCTGGTCAAAGGCAAGGTAGGTTGGACTTGGTTCAGCTGCAAAAAGTTCTAGATTTGAAAGCTGACCAGTTTCTGTATCAAAGTCTGCCTTGTAAATCCCTTGGGAAGTACGACGTGTATAAGTTCCAAAATAAACAGTTTCTTTCATGACTATACCTCTTTATAAAGATAAGTCTATTATATCACAAAATGAATTTATAATATGCTATGCGGTGCAATTGAGTAGTATGTAAGCACTTTAAAAAAGAGTTATTTTGATTTAAAAATGGTATAATGGAAAGAATAACAGAAAGGAATTATTTATGGAACAAAAAGAGAAACATTTTAGTCTATCTTGGTTTTTCAAGTGGTTTTTGGACAACAAGGCAATTACGGTATTTTTGGTAACCTTATTATTGGGACTGAATCTTTTTATTTTAAGCAAGATTAGTTTTCTATTTTCACCTGTTTTAGACTTTTTGGCAGTCGTGATGTTGCCAGTCATTCTATCTGGTTTACTATACTATTTACTGAATCCCATTGTTGATTGGTTGGAGAAGCATAAGATTAATCGCGTCATCGCAATCAGTATTGTCTTTGTCATCATCGCTCTCTTTATCATTTGGGGCTTGGCAGTGGCTATTCCAAGTCTGCAACGTCAAGTTTTAACCTTTGCAAGAAATGTACCAATCTATCTCGAAGATGCTGATCGAGTTATTAATGATTTGGTTACCAAGCGTTTACCAGATGATTTCAGACCTCAGTTAGAGCAAGTTTTAACAAACTTCTCTAGTCAGGCTACAGTTTGGGCAAGTAAGGTTTCATCTCAGGCAGTCAACTGGGTGAGTGCCTTTATTAGCGGGGCATCTCAAGTGATTGTTGCCTTGATTATCGTTCCTTTCATGCTCTTTTATCTCTTGCGTGATGGGAAAGGCTTGCGTAACTATTTGACCCAATTCATGCCAACGAAATTGAAGGAACCTGTAGGACAGGTTTTGTCAGAAGTGAATCAACAGTTGTCCA